>CALVYN010000013.1 GCA_944372245.1 uncultured Bacilli bacterium | reverse complement strand
GTCCTTCAACCAGGGCACCTGGGAGGCCATCCAGCTCTGGGCCCAGAAGAAGAATCTGAACGAGTCTCAGTACAACTACACCAAGCCCGCTTCCGCCACCACCGCCGACTACCAGCAGGCCATCAGCGACGCCATCGCCGACGGCGCCAACGTCATCGTCTGCCCCGGCTACCTCTTCACCGACTCCTTCCAGAATCTGGTCCCCCAGAACCCCGATGTCTACTTCATCGGTGTCGACTTCACCCAGAACAACATCGCTGACTGCCCCAACGCCATCAACCTGAACTTCAAGGAGCAGGAGGCCGGCTTCTTCGCTGGCTACGCTGCGGCCATGGAGGGTCTCAAGAGCGTCGGCTTCATGGGCGGCCAGGCCATCCCTGCCCCCGTGCGCTACGGCATCGGCTTCGTCGCCGGTGTGGCCTACGCCAACCACGTCGAGGGCACCGAGTGCTCCATCGCCGCTGACCACATCTGGTACTGCGGCACCTTCAACTCCACCCCCAACACCATCGTCCCGCGCATCCAGGGCTGGTACAACGAGGGTGTCGAGGCCGTCTTCGCTGCCGCCGGTCAGGCTGGCAACGACGTCTTCACCGCCTGCGACAACTACACCAGAGGCTAGTCGCGCAGAACTCGAATGGGGCATCCTTCGGGATGCCCTTTTTGGGAAGTAAGTGAAGACAGGAAGGAGGCAAAATGGACAAGGAAAGTCGCCGCGGCTCCGTCGCGGTCGAGATGCGCGGCATCTGCAAGTCCTTCGGACAGCTGCGCGCGCTCGACGACGTCAACCTGCGCGTCCACTTCGGCGAGGTTCACGCCATCCTGGGCGAGAACGGCGCCGGCAAGTCGACCCTGATGTCGATCCTCTTCGGTCTCAAGCGGGCCGACAAGGGCGAGATCTACATTCGGGGCGAGCGGGCCAGGATCAACAACGTCGACGAGGCAACCCAGCTGGGCATCGGTATGGTGCACCAGCACTTCCGCCTGGTCCAGGTGTTCTCAGTCTACGAGAACATCATCCTGGGCCACGAGGATGCTAAGTTTGGATTCACCCGCAAGAAGGAGAGTTTCCAGCGTATCCAAGAGCTCTCTGAGCGCTATGGAATGGGCCTGGACCTCAAGGCTAAGGTCAAGGATATCCCCGTCTCGGCCCAGCAGAAGACCGAGATCATGAAGGTCCTCTACGTCGGTTCGGACATCATCATCCTCGATGAGCCCACCGCCGTTCTGACCCCGCAGGAGATCGACTCCCTGATGAAGGTCATCCGCCGCTTCGCCGACGAGGGCAAGGCGGTCATCCTCATCACCCACAAGCTCAACGAGATCAAGCAGGTCGCCGACGTGGTGACCCTGCTCAGGCGCGGCCGCACCCTGGGCACCTTCAGGGTGAGCGAGTGCCAGCCCGCCCAGCTGGCGGAGCTGATGGTCGGCCGCCCGGTCAGCTTCACCGTCGACAAGGAGGATAGGGAGCCCGGCGAGACCGTCCTCTCCGTGCGCAACCTCAGCTGCTACCGGGCCGACAAGTCCAAGGCGGCCCTGGACGATGTCAGCTTCGATGTCCACGCCGGCGAGGTCGTCGGCATCGCGGCCATCGAGGGCAACGGCGAGACCGAGCTGATGGACCTGGTCACCGGACTGCAGTCCTACCCCAAGAGCCACGGTCAGATCCTCTTTAGAGGCAAGGACTTTAAGCCCACCACTAAGGCCCCCGAGGGCATCGACCTGATGGATGCCTCGGTGGCCGAGCGCATCCGCCAGGGCATCTCCGACATCCCCGCCGACCGTCAGCGCTACGGTCTCTTCCTCGGCATGAACATCGCGGACAACCTCATCTCCCGCTCCCTCATTCCCCCCTACACCCGGGCGGGCTTCCTTGTGCCCACCGCGCGCGACAAGCACGCCGACGAGCTGATCAAGGACTACGATATCCGCTCCAACGCCGGCAGGATGTCCGTCGTCGGTGACATGTCCGGCGGCAACCAGCAGAAGGTCATCATCGCCCGCGAGCTCGAGGCCAAGCCCTCGCTGCTGGTCTCCAACCAGGCGACCCGCGGCCTCGATGTCGGCGCCATCGAGTTCGTCAACTCGCAGATCGTCCGCGCCCGCGATGCGGGCTGCGCCGTCCTGCTCTACTCGACCGAGCTGGAGGACATCTTCAACCTCGCCACCGTCATCCTGGTCCTCCACAACGGCAAGATCGTGGCGCGTCTCGACCCCAGGAAGACCGACTATCGTGAAGTCGGCCTCTACATGGGCGGTGGCCAGGAGGAGCCAGCGGCCGAGCTGATCCAGGAGCCCCAGGTTCTCCCCGCTCTCGAGGCGGAGGAGGACCAGCCCGACCTTGAGGTCGAGCTGGAGCCGGTCGAGAGCGAGGAGTATGCCACCTTCCGCCGTCTGCTCAAGGATGGCGAGGACGGAAAGGCCGCTAAGCATCGGCTGATCAGCCTCTCCCGCCAGCTCCGTGCCCTCGACTTGAAGGCGGCGGCAACCCTCGGTCTGACCGACCTGGCCGAGGCCCCCGAGAAGGGCCGCCACCTGGCTAGGTTCGCTAAGCGACTCAAGCTCGGTGCGACCCCGACCCGTATAGCTGGCGCTAAGAACGGCCTGAGCGATGCGGCTAGTGCCGACGCTGGCGTCGAACCCACCGAGAGCATCCAGTCGGCCATCGAGCGCGACCGGGCGCAGAGCCAGGTCGCCCTCTCGCTCAAGGGCACCACGCCCGAATCGGTCGAGCGCGACGCCAAGGAGATGCTCAAGCAGCGCATGCGGGCCCGCTCGGGCCGCGCGGCCGGCGCCCTCTTCTCCTTCCTCGATTCGGTCGTGGCCATCCTCTTCGGTCTGGTCCTGGGCTTCATTGTCATGCTCCTGACCAAGCCCAGCGACCCGATGGCGGCGGTGGAGGGCTTTGCCGCCCTGTTCACCTCGGGTACGCGCAACGGCCTGCAGTCGGTCGGTCACGTCCTCTGGGTTGCGGCCCCGCTGATCCTGGTCGGCCTGGCGGTCGCCCTCCCCAACAAGGCGGGACTCTTCAATATCGGCGGTTCAGGTCAATTCACCATCGCGGCCTCGGTCGCCCTCTTCTCCGCCAACGTCATCAACATCAATAATCCCATCCTCTTCTGGATCGTCCTGGTCATCGCCATGGGCGTCGGCATGGTCTGGGCCGGTCTAGCCGGCCTGATGAAGGCCTTCCTCAACGTCAACGAGGTCGTGGCCACCATCATGCTCAACTGGATCGCCGTCTTCCTCAACATGATCATCGTCTCCGACCCTCGGGTCTTCGACGTCCTCCAGGCCGCGGCCAACTTCGATGTGCCTGCCGCCTTCGTCCCCGGCGCGGGTCTGGGTTCGATCTTCGGCTACGCCTCCGGTCTCAACTCCTCGATCCTCTTCGCCATCGCTGCCGCCATCGTGATCTTCGTCCTGCTCTACGGCACCAAGTTCGGCTTCAAGGTCCGGGCGGTCGGCCTCTCCCGCGAGGCCTCCAAGTACGCCGGCTACTCCTATCGGACCATCACCTTCGGCGTCATGGCGATCGCCGGCGCCCTCGCCGGCATGGCCTCGGTCTTCTACTACATGCCCTCGGCCGTGCCCGCGGGCTACTCGCCCCTCTACCAGGGCCTGCTCCAGTCGACTCAGACCCTGTCCAACGTCGGCTTCGACGGCATCTCGGTCGCTCTGATCGCCAACAACAACCCCCTGGGCACCATCCTCTCGGGCTTCATGCTCGGCTGGTTCCGCGAGGCGGGCAACTCGATCCAGAACGCCGGCTTCGACCGCAACATCGTCGACCTGGTCATGGGTGTCATCATCTACTCCACGGCGGCCGTCAAGCTCGTCTCGATGCTGGTCCGCCACCTGCGCCTGCGCAAGGCCATCAGAGCTGAGGAGCGCGAGCTCGCCGCCCGGCTCGGAAAGGAGAGCGCGTAAATGTACTCCTTCTTCCAGTTTGTCTCCCTCATGATCTGCTCCTTCGTCCCCCTATTGATGGTCGCCCTCTCGGGCATGGTCACCGAGCGCGGTGGCGTCACCAACGTCGGTCTCGAGGGAATCATGGTCGGCGGCGGCTTCTGCGGCGTCCTGGCCATGAACTACATGTGCGAGGCCTTCGGCGTGCCTCACGCCATGCTCAACAACGCCGGCGCCTACATCGATTCGGCCGGGGCCAAGGCGCTGATCTTCATCGTCGCCCTCATCGCCTCGATGCTCGGCGGCACCCTCCTCTCCTTCATCCACGGCTTCGCCTCCATCCGCCTGAGAGCCAACCAGATCATCGCCTCCACCGCCCTGAACATCTTCGTCCCCGCCCTCTGCCTCTTCCTGACCTTCTCCCTCGGTCTGGGCACCCGCGTGGGCACCTACCGCATCCCCCTGGACAACGACCTCTTCTACATCCCTAGAATCCCCGGCTGTCGGAATATCCCCATCCTCGGCGGCACCCAGCCCACCATCTATGTCGGTCTGGTGGTCCTGGTGGTCATCGCCATCCTCCTCAACCGCACCCGCTTCGGCCTGCGTCTGAAGGCCTGCGGCGAGAACCCCTTCGCCGCGGCGGCCGCAGGCGTGTCGGTGCGCAACTACCGCTATGCCGGCGTTCTCATCTCCGGCGCGGTGGCGGGCATGGCCGGCTTCTTCTACGCCTCCACGATGGTCCAGGAGTTTGATATGTCGGTCATCGGCTTCGGCTTCCTCGGTCTGGCCGTCATGATCTTCGGCAACTGGAAGCCCGGCATGATCACCCTCGGTGCCCTGGTCTTCTCCTTCTTCCAGACCCTGGGCTCGGGCTACACCTTCATCCCCGGCGTCAGTTCCTGGGACATCAACCCCAACGTCTTCTTCCTCCTGCCCTATGTCATCACCCTGCTGGTGCTCATCTTCACCTCCAAGCACAACCGCGCTCCGGCCGCCGATGGCGTGCCGTACGACGTCGGGCACCGGTAGATCCTTCCAGCTTTAACGAGCGGCCCTCCGGGTCGCTCTTTTTATTGCTTGCAAAGCAAAAAGGGAGGAAACAACCTCCCTTTGTGAATCTATGTATCTAAGTTTTAACCCTACTTCTTTCCCTGGGCCGAGGCCTCGATCCTGATCTCGTCGATGACCTGCTGGGGGATGTCGGGGTCGGAGAACTCCAGGAAGAGGCCCTCGCGCTCGATGGCCGAGAGGGTCAGGCTGTAGCCGTGGTACTTGAGCTTGCGCTTAACCTTGGTGACCGTGCGGTCGACGATGAACCCCGCCTGCTGGACCTTGCGCAGGAAGTCGTGCTCGTCGTTGAAGGCCTTGAGGAACTCCCCCTCTCTCAGCAGGATGTTGATGGGGCGGATCTCGCGGCCGTCGCGCCGGGTCTTCGGCGCGCCCTTGTGGACCAGGGAGGCGGGGACGAAGGTCTTGCCCCCATCCTCGGAGATCTCCCTCAGGCGCAGCAGGTTGTTGAAGTCGGGCGACTCGTTGCTCCCGCGCAGGTAGAGGTCGCGCTGGTGCTGGATCGACTCGGTGGTGCTCTCGTTCATCAGCTGGCAGATGAAGCTGGGGTTGACCAGCTCGACCTTGTCCTTGGTGACGTAGAGGTCGCCCTCTCTCAGCTCGGAGAATGACATCTCGTTCTTGAAGATGATGTCGGCGTTCTTGGCCGAGGGCAGGATGGTGTCGTTGTACGACTTGACGATGTTGGAGAAGTACATCTGGATGGTGAAGTAGGTGGGGGAGGAGGTCACCTTGGCGTCGCGGATGATGCGGCGCAGGAAGAGGGACTTGGCCGAGCCCTCGACGAAGTCGGCCACGAAGTCGCTGCGGTTGAGCTGTTTAATCAAAGGGTCGGAGAGGACGTACAGGCCCTCGACGATGAAGACCTTGAGCTGGCTGCCGTCGATCTGGCGGTCGGAGGGCACGGGCTCGGAGATGACCTTGGAGTACTCCTTCCTGGTGATCTTGCCCCCGGCCAGCAGGGTCTTGAGGTCGTGGGCGACGTGGGAGAGGTCGTAGACGTCGGGCTCATCGAAGTTCAGCTTCTTGATCTCGGTCAGACAGCCCTCGATGTAGGTATCGAGGACTGCCTCGGGCACGAGGGTGCAGGCGGCCTGGCGGATGCGGGCGCAGCACTCGGGGGAGAACTTCGCCTCGAAGGGGGTGTCCCTGACGATGGGGAAGGCCACGCGCATGATGGCGCTCTTGAAGGGCATCTTGCCCCCGAAGAAGCGCTTCTCCACCTTGTCGGTGATGATGGCGGTCACACCCTTGTTGTAGCTGTCGGTCGAGATGATGGTGGCCGCGTAGCCGTTCTGCTCCAGAAGGATCTTCAGGTTCTTGGCGCAGAAGGACTTGCCCGAGGAGGTCGCGCCGCCGATGAGGACCGCGCACTTGCCCCGATTTGCGAGCACCTCCTCGATCATGTCGAGGTTCATGTATTCCCACCTGTCCAGGTGGTGGCACTGAATCTGCATACCTCACCCCCTATATTTATTTAGAGAGAATATGCCAGAAGACGAAAAAAAGGCAGGGGGTAGACCCCTGCCTCGGCTAGAAAGCGCTAACCTCAGCTCAGTCGATGGCGACGCTGTTGTCCTCGGCCGCCCTCTTGTTCTCCTTGGGGAAGGTGATGGTCAGGACACCGCCGTCCAGCTTGGCGTGGATGTCGTTCTTGGTCAGATTCTCGCCGACGTACCAGGAGCGCTTGAAGGTGCCGTTGAACCGCTCCTTGACGACGTAGCCGTGGTTGTTCTCATCGTGGTTGGCGCTGCGGTTGGCCTGGATCACCAGGTAGCCCTCCTTGAGGTTGATGGTGATGTCGGACTTCTGGATGCCAGGCAGCTCGATCTCCATCTGGTACTGGTCGCCCAGATCGCGCACATCGGTCCTCATCAGGCTGGAGCCGTTGCTGTTGAAGAGGCGGCCGCGGTTGAAGCCGAACAGGTCGTAGAAGGGATCGAACAGGTCGATCAGACCATCCTCGTGGCGGTTGGCATTGCGCTGCTCAAGCTCTTTCATCTCATTCTCGGACATATGTGAATCCTCCTTTGGTTCAGGTTGTGCCCGGTGATCTCTCCCCAGGCACCAATAGTTATAGTCCGTCTTTTAGCAGTGTCAAGCAAAGAGTGCTAAATCTTCTTTTTTGCCCGCTCTTTGCAGGTGCGAAAAACCCTTTATAATCAAGGAAAAAAGGAGGGTTTGGTATGCGCGGAAAAATCTCTCTATTTCTCCTGGCCGGCCTGCTTCCGCTGAGCCTGGCGGGCTGCTCGGAGAACATCGTGGCCACCCTGACAATCGACCCCAACGGCGGCAATCTCATCTACTATCCCGAGGGCTCGACCACCCCGGAGGCCGTGGCGGCCGACGATCCCGTCTTCGACCTCTCCGGCTCCTATAGCTACACCGCTGAGGCCAACTCCGAGCTGCCCCAGAAGATCAAGACCCTCCAGGCCCAGCGCGCAGGGTACCACTTCGCCGGCTGGGGCAACGTGGTCAACGGCGAGGTCAAACTCCCCTATCTGGAGGACTTCTCCATCGGCCGCATGCCCTATTCCGACGCCACGTATCGAGCGGTCTTCGACCCCCTGGCCTCGGTGACCTTCCTCCCGGTGACCGCCGACTTTGAGCCCCTGGTCATCGAGGGCCAGACCGTGGCACCCCTGGTCCTGTCCGGCTCTGACATCTATGTCGGAGCGACCTTGGACAACACCAGGCTCAACGGGGTCCTGACTCAGCTGGGGAACACGCTGCCTGACAGCCAGTACACCCTCGGCCGCTTCAGCGCCGTCTACAGCCCGGAGGATACCTCCAGCATCGTCGGCGCCATCACCATCGCAGCGGCCCAGGAGACCTACTACGCCGTCTTCAGCGCCTATCCCACCTTCAATATCCACTACGCGGGCGCACAGGAGGACGTCTCGATCCCCGTGGCACCCGGCACCGAGCTGACTCCCTACCTACCCAGCGAGAAGCCCTCCCTGGAGGGCAGCGTCTTCGAGGGCTGGTACACCGATGCCGACTACACCGTGCCCTTCTATCCCTCCTCGGGCCTGTTGATGCCCACGGCCGACTTCAACCTCTATGCCCACTTCTGCCACCAAATCCCCATCGAGTACGCCCTGCCCGAGGGCTGGCAGATAGCTGAGGGCGCTCCGACCACCCTGCTCACCGATACGATTCCCTCCGAGATTCCCGCACCCAGCGCTCCGGCGGGCTACACCTTCGAGAGCTGGTATCTGGACGTGGATGAGGACGGGGTCTACACCGAGGATCAGGACGTCCTGCTCAACGGTCTGAACCGTATTCCCGAGAACCTGGATAAGGCGGTCCTGCGGCCCCTGTATTCGGAGTGGGACCGGGTCTATGTCGACCTGCGCACCGCTCCGGCGCTGACCGTGCCCAGCCAGCTGGCGGATGTGGCTGAGGGCATCTATGCCACCCCGCTACTCCCCGGCGCTGACCTGACTGGCCTGATGGATACCTCCGCCTATACCTTCTCGGCAGAGAGCCTGCGCCTGACCGGCTTCGAGGCCTATTCCGTGACCTTCCAGGAGGGTGAGACCCTCGCTGAGAGCCTGGACCGGGCCGAGCAGGGTTCAGCCCTGGTCGACCTGAAGGTCATGCCCGACACCGCTGTCGTCCTGGTCCCTCGCTTCGAGGAGATCCACCCCGTCACCGTCCACTATCCCTCCGGCGATGTCACCATCCAGGTCGGACCCGACCAGATCATCGATGCGGCCACCGATGACCTCATCTACTCCGAGGAGGATGCCGTTCTCCCCGGGGTCGAGGGCGTCTACCTCGAGGAGGTCCTGACCGGCTGGAGCCTCTCTGAGGGCGGCGAGGCGCTGACCTATCCCTTCTCCCTCGATGAGGTGACCGACCTCTATCCCCTCTATACCCGCCACACCAGCCTGACTCTGGTGGACGAGGCCGGCACGACCCTGGCCCAGGTCGATGGCCTGGCCGGCCAGACCCTGAACGTCGCCCAGGCCGACCTGGTCGAGGCTGCGGCTCAGGCCGCCTACCCTGCGGGCGAGGATGGGGTCAACCCGATCCTGGGCTACCGCCTCGAGTACGGCAGCCTCTCCTACACCTATCAGACCCTGGATATCGTCCCCTTCATGGACCGCAACTGCTTCATCCGGGTGATTCTGAGGAGCTAATTAGGCTATCTAGCCTTTCTAACGATAGTTGAGAAAACAAATATTCAATCGCATACAAACGCAAAAAGAGCCACCGCTCGGGTGACTCTTTTTTAATCTTTTTAATATGTCTTTATAGAATTACCAACTTTTATTCGTAGGAAGAACCACCGATGAACTCCCGGATCAGGGAGTTGCAGGGGATGACCTCCTCGGGAATCGAGGGGAAGTACTTGAGGAACTTGATCAGGCGGTTGGCGGTGACGAAGGCGGGCGAGGTGGAGGAGACGTAGGTGAGCAGAGGGAGGGCGTGGCGCTTGAGGGCGCACATCTCATAGCTGAGGTAGGAGTTGAAGACGAAGTCGGCGTTCTCCTGGAAGGGGTAGATGTTCTCGTACTCGCCCTTGCGCACATCGGCCCAGGTCATGATGGTCTTCTCGGCCGAGGTGTTGCGGGTGCGGTTGTCCCTGACGATGCGGCGGATCAGACGGACGTCGGTCAGAGACATGGGGTTGTGGTCGTCGATGCAGACCTGGACCTGGGGGCTGATGTAGACGCCGAGCCAGAGCTCGTGGGGGAGGGAGTCGGTAATCTGGGGATTCAGGGCGTGGATGCCCTCGACGATGATCGGGGCGCCGGGCTCGGGTTTTAAAAGCCTACCCTTCACCCGCTTCTGGAGCGTGAAGTCGAAGGCCGGAACCTCGGTGGGCTCGCCAGCCGAGAGGGAGAGCATGTGCTGGTTGAATAGCGGCAGGTCGAGGGCGCTGATGGTCTCCAGGTCGACCTTGCCGTCGGGTCCGACGGGCAGCTTGCAGCGGTCGATGTAGTAGTCGTCCATCGAGATGCGGATGGGATGGACGCCATAGGACATCAGGAGGGTCTTCAACCGCTTGGCGAAGGTCGTCTTGCTCGAGGAGGAGGGCCCAGAGATGAGGATCAGGCGGCACTTGTCCGCCCGGGCGCGATACATGTCGCCGAGCTTGAGATACTGCTCGGAGCAGTAGGCCTCGCACATGCCGACCAGATCGGTCGCGCCATAGGTCTGATAGACCCGGTTGATGTCGGCGATGCTCTCTAAGCCCACCTGGTCCGCCCACTCGCGGTTGCGCTTGAGGGCCTTGGCGAACGAGGGGTCGCTATCCAGCGGAGGAATCTCGCCGCCGTCCTCGGCTCTGGGGTAGGAGAGCAGCAGACCGGGGTTCATCGAGAGGAGGCGGAAGCGGTTGAGCAGGCCCGTCCTGCCGACCATGTAGGAGTAGGGATAGTCGACATAGCCGTCGCAGCTGTAGAGGTGGACGGTATCCTCGGGGCGGTAGGAGAGGGCGTCGATGCGGTCCTGGGCACCGATGGAGCGGTAGTACTCGAGAGCCTTGGCCTTGGTCACCGTCCGCTTGACGATGGGCAGGTCCTTGGCCACGATCTCCCGCATCGCACTCTCTAGGCGGTTGCGGGTGTCGGCCGTGGCGATGATGCGGCGATTGGTCTCCTTGTCGATGAAGGTCAGAAGCATCGACTTGGAGATGCCGTAGCTGATGCGCACGCGCAGGTTGGGCAGAACCCTGGCAGCCGCCATGCCGACGAGATAGCGCAGGGATGCTTCATAGACCTTGGTGCCCTCCCCATCGGCGCAGTCCAGCGGGACGATCTGATGGATGTCGTCGTCAGGCAGGCGGTAGTAGAGCTCGCGCAGGGTGTTGTCGACCTTGGCGATGAGGGCGTCTTCGATGCCGTTCTCCCTCAGGATGTCTTCGACCTTGCGGCCGCCGGCGGATGAGATTTGGATGTTCATTATCGTTTCTCCTAAGATGCTTAACGAAAGGCCTGAGCCTTTCAAGGGGCGATAAATATCATTGCATAAAGCCCTTACATTTCAAGGCGCAAGGGCTTTTTCTAAAGAAGTTTTTCGGTTTCGCACACTCGGTTTATGTTGTTTTAAAGATTGAGGCATTTTTCCACCTCGATGATGGCCCTCCACCGATGAAAATATCCCGTTATCCATCGGAGTAAGCGCATACAGATCGCATTCACATGTGTGAAAATCGTCCCTTTTTCCGCTTAAACTTTCCTTCTTTAATTTTAGGTGTTATATTTTCGGCTCGTGTGAGGATCACACATCCTATTTAAGGATAGGAAGGAGCTGACTCAACATGAACAGCGAAATGACTGATGGTATCCTTACCCCTGAAGGAAAGAAGGAGCTCGAGGCAGAGCTGAACGACCTGCTCACCGTCGAGCGTCCCAAGAACAAGGAGGAGCTGGCGCTGGCCCGCTCCCAGGGCGATCTTTCCGAGAACGCCGACTACGACGCGGCCCGCAATCGTCAGGCCGAGATCGAGGGACGCATCAAGCAGATCAACTACATGCTCGATAACTACAAGGTCGTCGAGAAGAACACCAACGATAAGAAGGTTCAGATCGGCTCGACCGTCACGGTGGAGCGCCTGGACAAGAAGAGAGAGATCAGGTTCACCCTGGTCGGCACCAGCGAGGTCGATCTGAGCGCCGTCCCCCAGCGTCTGGGCAACGACTCGCCTCTGGGCAAGGCCTGCATCGGCCACACCGTCGGCGAGGAGATCACCGTCTCCGGCCCCGTGTCCTACAAGATCAAGATCAAAGAGATCGACTAGCCTTCCCTTCGGTCCATACCAGTCCCCGCGGATGCGGGGATTTTTTGTGTTCTCTCCCTGAATCTGCACACTGAATCGCGTTTTGACGATAGAGATGAACGGAGGAACTCACAGTGTTACAGACAATCATCATCGGCGCGATCATCACCCTCGTAGGCATCTTCGCGTTCTCCCGTATCGACTCCTCCAACACCGATCCCAACGTCTCGGCTGACGACCCCGTCCTGGTCGACGATGACCCCATCGCCTCGGATGGAACACAGGAGGTCGAGATCGATGGCGAGGTCAACCATCCCGGCGTCTACTATGTCGACCCCACCCAGACTCTGGGCGACCTGATCGACATGGCGGGCGGGACGACCGAGGACGCTGACGAGGACGCCTTCGTCTCCTCCTATGTCATCGGGGAGCGGGACTACTTCTACATCCCCTCGACCCAGGGCGAGATCTGCGAGCCCATCGAGTCGGCCAAGGTCAATATCAACGATACGACCCTGACGGCCGAAGAGCTCAAGGAGGCCCTGGACATCACCATCTCGCAGGCTCAGGGCATCCTCGATTATCGCCAGGAGAATGGCTCGTTCTCCTGCATCGAGGAGCTGCTCGAGGTCAAGGGGATCGGCGAGAAGACCTACGAGAAGATCAGGGGGCTGGTGACCCTCAGGTAGAGCGTGATCATCGCCGCTCTGCTGGGCTTGATCGTCGGCCTGCTGGCGGGAGGAACCAGTCTCTGGTTTCTCGTGCTGGCAGGCCTTCTTCTCGCTTGCTATGCCCTGACGAGGAAGTGGCGACAGCTGATGGCGGCGCTCCTTCTCTTCGCTCTGGGCTTGACGATAACCCTAGTCTATAGCCGCCCGGTGCTGGGTACGGTCTCGACCTGGGGCTTTGTGACACGGACTTCCTCCTCATACTTTCTTCTGACCACCTACCGAGGAACCTTCTATGTCGACTCGGACCTCAACCCTGGTCTGGGTTCGATCATGCGCGTCTCGGGAGTCGGACAGCTCCCCATCTTCGCCAAGTTCGATGGCGACTTCGACTTTGCGGCCTACCTTAGGCGGCAGGGCTGTTTCACCATGATCGAGGACGGCCAGGTCGAACCGATTCTGAAGATACCCGACCTGGCTGGCACCTATCGCAACTGGTGCCTGCAGCGCTTGGAGGGAGAGCAGCTGGCGCTGGTCTCCTCCTTCCTCTTCGCTAAGGGCGGTGGCGGCATCGAGGATTACGACGAGCTCCAGCGGGGTGGCGTGGGCCGCTTCCTCACGGGGACGAGCTTACATCTTTCATTCCTGAGCCGAGGTTTGGAAAAGATATTCAAAGGTAAGAAGACGGGAATAATCTCCCCTCTACTCGCCCTCTTTATCTGCTTCACCTCCGACTTTTCTCTCTCGGGCCGCCGCGTCTTCACCCTGGCTCTGATGCGCTATCTCGCCAAGCGGACCAACTGGTTTAGAGACCGGGTTGAAGCCCAGGCGCTGGGCGGCATCATCCTCTTAGTTGGCGCCCCGTTTGCCGTGACGGACATGGCTTTCTTCTTTCCCTTTCTGATGATCTTCCTCTCGGCCTGTACCAGGGGACTTTATAGCCGCCTGCGCCCGCCCGTGCGGCAGCTGATCTCCTCGGGCCTCTCGTTCCTCTTTCTCGTCCCGCCCCTGCTCTGGGAGCACGGCTCCTTGAACATCCTGGGTGCTTTCTTTGCCCTCGTCCTGGTCTTCCCCTCCTGCTTCCTCTATCTGACCTTCATCCCGCTCTATTTCCTTCCTCTAGCGGGTGTCTACGCCGGGCCTCTAGCGGGCGGGTATCTGAAGATGCTCCGCTGGCTCGGCGGTATCGGAGTCTTGGACCTGGGTGCGGTGGGCCTGGTCTTCACCATCCTCTGGTATGTGATCTTCATCGTCTTTCTCATCCTGATCGCCCTGGGGGTTCGCCGAGCCTGGCTCTGCCTCATCGGTCTGGTCGCCCTTCTGGTTCTCACTCCGATCCAGGGCTATCTGCCCAAGACCGAGGTGATCTTCATCGACGTGGGCCAGGGTGATTCGACCCTGGTGGTCAATCGGGGAAAGGCTGTGCTCATCGACACGGGCGGAAGCCGCTACGACGATCTGGCTACCGCCTGCCTGATACCCCTCCTTAAGAGGGAGCGCATCAGCCGGTTGGAGGCGGTCATTCTGACCCACGATGACTTCGACCACTCGGGAGCGCTGGAATCCCTCCTGGCGAACTTTCCGGTCGGCGAGGTCATCCGGGGCGAGGAGATCGGTGGCGCCTTCACGGCGGCAGGAGTGGAATTCTACGACCACAACTTCCTTACAGGGACGGGAGATGACAATGAGTCCTCGGCCGTCTTGAGCTTCACTCTCGACGGGCGCGACTATCTGATCATGGGCGATGCACCCAAGGAAGTGGAAGCCGAGATCATCCAGCGGGGCGACGACCTGGATGCCGACATCCTGCGCATTGGACACCACGGCTCGAAGACCTCCACCTCCAGCGCTCTCCTAGAGGCGGTCACGCCGAATCTGGCGGTCATCTCCTGCGGAAAGAACTACTACGGCCATCCCACCAGCGAGGTGCTAAACCTCCTCGAGAGCTATCAGATTCCGGTCTGGCGCACCGACCTGGATGGCAGCCTCAAGCTCAGCTGAGCCGCGGCTTTGCCTAGAACGTAGTAAAGGGTTTCGGCAATATAAGGTAAAATACACACTGCCTTTGGAGGAAACTGTTTAGTATGCAAGGTGATAAGTCGAAGTTCGCACAGCTCCCCACCCGGTGGGCTGAGCTTGCCGAGCCCTATAAGGCCGAGGCTCTCGAGACCCTGAAGAAGTATATCGGCATCCCCTCTTTCAACGATCCCGACACCGTGACCGAGGACCATCCCTTCGGCCAGGGCGTCGAGAACGCTCTCAAGTTCCTGGCTGACCTCGGTGCCAGCTGGGGCTTCCAGGTCGACCGGTGCGACGGTTACTGCACCGAGCTGTCCTATGGCGAGGGACCCCTGATCGATATCTACGCCCACGCTGACACCGTCCCTGTCACCCCGGAGAACTGGAACTCCGACCCCTTCGTCGCCACCATCGTCGGGGACAAGATCTACGGCCGCGGCTCCGAGGACGACAAGGGTCCCGGCCTGGCCGCCTTCTACGGCTTCAAGCTCCTGAAGGATCACGGCCTGGTCGACGGCTATCGCGTCCGCTTCATCTTCGGCGGCAACGAGGAGCTGGATTTCCGCTGCCTCGACCACTACTTCAACGTGATGAAGAAGGGCTATCCCGCCTACGGTATCTCCCCCGATGCCGAGTTCCCTCTGATCTACGGCGAGAAGGCCGTCTGCAACTACGATGCAATCTACGAGGTCGACCTCGGTCCCACCCCCTTCCACTGGGGCACGGCCATCAACCTGGTGACCGACACCGCCGTCTACGACTTCGCCAGCTGCGAGCAGCCCCTGGAGGAGATCAAGCGGATCGTGGCCAACTACCTGGCTGACCACAGCGAGATCAAGGGCAGCTGGGATGGCTCCAAGCTCAAGATCGAGGGCTTTGGCTATCACGGCTCGATGCCCTGGTTCGGCGTCAACGCCGGCCTGTACATGCTCAACATCATCGGCAAGATCAGGGGCATCCAGGTCCTGCACGACCTGTACGAGGACTATAAGACCGGCGACGGCGAGTCCTTCGGCGGCAACTACAAGTCCAAGGCCTTCGACCGCTCCTCCTACTGCGTGGGCTTCTTCGACTACGCCGACGGCAAGCTGACCCTGGCGGTCAACATGCGCTTGCCCGAGAACGTCGAGATCGACGATGCGGTCCACAACGTCTGCGAGAAGACCCGCCCCGACGACCTGGTGGTCCAGTCCAAGACCCCCGTCCTCTACGTCGACCCCGACTCGCCCTTCATCCAGGCTCTGATGAAGGTCTACCAGGAGGAGACTGGCGACCTGGAGAGCAAGCCCCTGGCCATCGGCGGCGGCACCTACGCCAAGGACTCCCGCAACACCGTGGCTTTCGGCGGCTCCTACAACGACGTGGACTTCCACATGCACGGCGACAACGAGTTCTTCCTCCTCTCCAACTTCTACGATGACATCGGCATCTACGCGCACACCATCTACGAGATGGGTCAGCTGGCGAAGCGCGAGGCCGAAGGCAAGTAATGCGATTGCGTCACAGGCCCTGGGCCGAGGATACCATCAGCGCCAACCGGGAGGTGGCCCTCGGGCGGGAGGACGAGGAAGCCCTCCCCGCTTTCGACCGCCTAGAGATCGGCTCGGGCCGCGGTCGCTTCCTCCTGGAGAAGGCTCTCAAGGAGCCCGACCACACCTTCCTGGGACTCGAGATGAACTACAACGCCTTCGCCCTGGCGGTGAAGCGCTGGGCTGAGATGGACCCCAGGCCGGCCAACGCCAAGTTTCTAAACGACACCCTGGAGCACGTCATCGACCGCATCCCCGCCGGGAGCGTCGAGGAGATCTATCTCAACTTCTCCGACCCCTGGCCCAAGGTCAAGCAGCAGAAGCGGCGCCTGACTCACCCCGACCGCCTCGCGGAGTACTATCGCATCCTCAAGCTGGACGGGAGGATCCTCTTCAAGACGGATAACCGGGACCTCTTCGAGGCCTCGATTCACTACTTTGAGGTCTTCGGCCGCTTCACGGTCACCTTCCAGGGTGTCTACGAGGAGGACGAGCCCAGCGACGTCTGCACCGAGTTCGAGCAGAAGTTCCGAGAGCAGGGTTTTCCCATCTATCGGATCGTGGCGGTCAAGCGGACCGATGAGCCTTTGAACATCGACCCGCGCCGGCGTCTGGGCTACGTGCCCGAGCTGGCTCTGTACCAGCGTGGCAAGGTGGACCGCCTGACCGAGGCCACCTTCCGGCTCAAGGGGCGCCTCCAGGTGGAAGGTCCCTTCGAGGATGGAAATATCTCCCTGGTCAACGCCGGGGATGAACCGGTCATCGTCTGCGGCACCGACCTGTTGAAGACCGCGGTCGAGGACTTCCACCCCGAACCCGCCTCCGTGGCCATCTCCGCCCTGAAGGATGGCGACGTGGTCGAGAAGGGCGAGACGCTGGTCACCATCGACGGCGTCGCCCCGACCTCCAACCTGGGAACCACCCTCTGCGGCCTGCTCTCTAGGGAGGTGCGGGTGGCGACTCTGACCCGCAAGCTGGTCGAGCGGTTCGGCTCGCAGGGTGTTCTGCTTCTGCCGATCGGCGAGGAGCTCGACCGCGAGCTGGCCTCCTTCGCCTTCCAGCGCGGCGGCGGCCGCCTCATCTCCTCGAAGGTGGGGGCGCGCTTCGTCCTCTCGAAGCCGGTCGAGCTGATGACGGTCAGCGGCGTCCTCCAAGAGGTCGCCAGCCATGACGAGTCCAAGAAGCCCATCTCCAGGCGCGACGTTTATATAAAGGTAAATCCCGAGGCGCGGGAGCTCGCCGATCTCATCGGGGCACTCAAGAGGCCCCACCTCGGCCTGCGGCCGCTCGCAGTCGTTCTAGACGGCGAGGACGCCCAGGGTCTGATGATGGTCAAGGACATGCTGGATTCCGCCGGTTTCTCCGCCCTTCCCCTGGGTCTGACCCTGCCCGAGAAAGACTGCCTGAAGGCCCTTGACTCCCACCCGCTCGCCCAGGCGGTCTGCGTGGTGGTCGAACCGGATGACGAGGGCCCCATCAGGGTGGCCTGAGCGCTCATCGAAGCTGTTGACGGGGTGTGGACACACCCCGTTTTCTCTTGCCTCAATTTCTCAAAAACGCTTTATTTATCGGCAAAATTTGGTTTGCTCTAAAGAAGGGCTAAACGGATTAGCACACCTTTGTTGACAATGCTATGACCCTGGCTATAATCTTGCTAGCACACGAGAGGTGTGAGTGCTAGAAAGGAGGTTCACATGAAGGCGAAACGCAAGGATATCATCCTGAAATACATCGTTGAAGACTTCATCCAGACGGCCGAACCGGTCGGCTCGAAGAACCTCCTAGCCAAGCATCGCCTCGACCTGGCTTCGGCCACGATCAGGAACGTGATGATGGAGCTGGAGAAGGATGGTCTGATCGAGAAGACCCATACCTCCTCCGGCCGCGTCCCCACGACCGCCGGCTATCAGTACTACCTCGAGAAGCTGGCGGACGAGGGCCCGAGCCAGAAGGCGAATCCCGAGGGCGACGAGTTCGACCGCGAGTTCGCGATGGCGCTCAGCTCCAGGACCGCCTCGGTCGAGAACACGATCTCCGAGGCCTGCAAGATCCTGTCGCAGGTGACGCAGCTGGCGACAGTTGTTCTGGGCCAGGACGGCTCGAAGGAGCGGCTAGTCAGCGTCACGGTCACCCCGATCTCCGACCGGGCCGCGACCGTGATCCTGGTCACCGACCAGGGCCACGTCGAGAGCAAGACCTTCTCGGTCCCCAAGGGCTCCTCGCTGCAGGCGATCACCTACGGCATGAAGCTCCTGGACGAGAGGCTCAAGGGCACGCCCCTGGGCGGCCTCGAGAGCAAGGTCAAGACCATCGAGCCCATCCTCAAGAGCCAGGTCGGCCGCGACTTCCAGATCGTCCTTCAGGCCTTCGCGGAAGCCTGCCTCTCCTTCTCCAAGAAGAAGGTCGAGGCCTACGGCGGCACGAAGCTGATGGAGCTGCCCGAGTTCAGCGAGGACACCTCGTTCAGGCGGGCGGTCTCCGCCCTGCTGGGCGGCGGAACGCCACCGCCTGGCGAGGGGAGCGTCGAGACCAAGATCAAGCATGACGTCCAGGTCGTGATGAACCCCGAGCACGATGTCTCGGTGGTCAAGAAGTTCATCTCCCTGCCCGGCATCCCGGACGCGGAGATCGACATCGTCGGCCCGATTCGCATGGACTACCGCCGCGTCCTGGCGGCCCTCGATGCGATGTCGAGCCGCATCATGCATCTGCTCGGCTTCGACGAGGCCCTCGAGCTCGAGGACGCGTCGCCCGACGACGATGACGAGGGCGGCGAGCTGATCGAGATCGAGGAGGGCGAACCCCACGACGAGAGAGGAGGAACGTAGATTGTTCAACAGGAAAAACGACACTGACAAGACTGAGGAAGCCGCCGGCAAGGAGGCTGAAAGCGCCCCTGAGAAGGCGGCCGAGCAGCCGGCTGGCGATGCGGCCACCCTCCTCGCTCAGCTGAAGACCGAGCGGGCGAACGTCGAGCAGCTCAAAGGTCAGCTCGCTCAGGCGCAGCAGGAGAAGGAGAGCTGGATGAATAAGTACTACAGTTCTCTCGCCGATGTTTCCAACCTCCGCAAGGAGCTGCAGCGCGACAACGAGCTCGCCACCAAGTACGCGGCGGAACCCTTCCTCAAGGACCTCATCCCCTTCATGACCAGCCTCGACCAGGCCTTCCGCTTCGAACCCTCCGATGACCCCAAGGCCAAGTCCTGGGTCAAGGGCATCCACCTCGCCTACAAGCAGCTGCTCCAGGCGCTGGAGAAGCAGGGCGTGGAGCAGATCGAGCCCAAGCCCGGCGACCGCTTCGACTCCCGCTACATGGAGGCGATGCAGACGGTCGAGGGCGACAAGCCCGATACCATCGTCTCGGTCTGGATGAAGGGCTTCTCCCTCAAGGGGCGCCTGATCCAGCCCGCCGCGGTAGTCGTGATGGTCCCCAAGGCCCCGGCCCAACCCCAGGAGGGCGAAGCGGCCGCGGCCCCCGCGGAGGAGAAGAAGGCTGAAGGGACGAGTCGAGATGAGACGAGCGAAAAGACTGAATCCAATTCCAAGGAGGAAAATAAATAATGGCTAATGAGTACATTCTCGGTATCGATCTCGGTACCACCAATTCGGTCGTGTCCTACATGCAGGACGATGGCAACGTCAAGGTCATCCCCACACCCGAGGGACCTATGACCTGCCCCTCCGTCGTCTGCTTCAAGGCCGATGGCGAGGTCATCGTCGGCAACGCCGCCAAGCGCCAGATGATCACCAACCCCGACTCCGTCTACTCCATCAAGAGGCACATGGGCGACCGGAACTACAAGGTCCACATCAACTGCATCAACAAGGATTTCACCCCCGAGGAGATCTCCGCGAAGATCCTCTCCTACATCAAGCAGTACGCTGAGACCTCGATCGGCCACCCCATCAAGAAGGCGGTCATCACCTGCCCCGCCTACTTCGATGACGCCCAGCGCGAGGCGACCAAGAACGCCGGCACCATCGCCGGTCTGGAGGTCGTGCGCGTCTTCGCCGAGCCCACCGCTTCCGCTCTGGCCTACGGCTACTCCGACAAGAAGAAGTCCGGCAAGGTCATGGTCTTCGACCTCGGCGGCGGCACCTTCGATGTCTCGATCCTGGATATCGGCGATGGCACCTTCCAGGTCATTGCGACCTCCGGTGACACCCACCTGGGTGGCGACGACTGGGACCACGCCATCATGGAGTGGATCCTGGCCGGCATCAAGTCCCAGTTCGACCTCGACCTGCACAGCAACAAGATGGCGATGCAGCGTATCAAGGATGCGGCTGAGAACGCCAAGATCGCGCTGACTGCGCAGGTCTCCACCGAGATCACCCTGCCCTACCTCGCCCCCGGTCACGACGGCCAGCCCATCAACTACGATGAGACCCTGACCCGCTCCAAGTTCCAGGATCTGACCAGGAACCTGATCGACCGCTGCCGCGCTCCCATGGAGAAGGCGCTCAACGACGCCCAGCTCCAGAAGAGCGACATCGACGATGTCCTGATGGTCGGTGGCTCCACCAGGATGCCCGCCGTCATCGAGATGGTGAAGAACTACATGGGCAAGGCCAACCAGAGCCTGAACCCCGACACCGCGGTCTCCGTCGGCGCCGCCATCAACGGCGGTGTCATCCGCGGCACCGTCAAGGATGTCGTTCTGCTCGATGTCACTCCTCTGACCCTCGGCCTTGAGACCCTCGGCGGCGTCATGACTCCTCTGATCGACCGCAACACCACCATCCCCACCTCTAAGAGCAAGGTCTTCTCCACCGCGGCTGACAACCAGTCCGCTGTCGAGATCATGGTCTACCAGGGCGAGCGCCCCATGGCGGCTGACAACAAGTTCCTCGGCCGCTTCAAGCTGGATGGCATCCGTCCCGCCCGCCGCGGCGAGCCCCGCATCCAGGTGACCTTCTCTCTGGATGTCAACGGCATCCTGACCGTCACCGCCAAGGATCTGGACACCGCGCAGGAGCAGCACATCACCATCTCCAACTCCTCGGGTCTGTCCCAGGAGGAGATCGACCGCATGGTCGCTGAGGCCAAGGCCAACGAGGAGGCGGACAAGAAGCGCCGCGACGACGCCGAGACCCGCAACCAGGCCGAGACCCTGATCTCCGAGATCGACTCCGAGCTGGCCAAGAGCGGCGACAAGATCCCCGCGGACCAGCGCGACAGCATTATGAAGATCCGCAACGAGATTAAGGAGAACCTCGACAAGAACGACCTCGAGGCGGTCCGCAACCGCCTCGCCGAGCTGCAGCAGGCGGCCTACCAGGTCAACCAGGCTGCGGCCCAGGCCCAGGCTGCCAGCGCTGACCAGGCTCAGAACAACCAGCAGCAGGGCGCCGGCAACGACACCGATGGCAAGGTCTACGACGCGACCGACGGCAGCGGTGACAACAGCAGCAAGTAAGCTGATAAGATCCGATGATCCGCTGGAGAGCCGGGGCGACCCGGCTCTCCCTGTCTATATGAGAAAGGAGGTGCACCATGGCCGATGAGGATTACTATGCGACCCTGGGCGTCAGCCGCGACGCCAGCCAGGACGAGATCAACAAGGCCTACCGCACTCTGGCCAAGAAGTGGCATCCCGATGTGAACAAGAGCCCGGAAGCGACCAGCATGTTCGAGAAGATTACCAAGGCCTACGAGGTCTTGAAGGATCCCAAGAAGCGGGCCGCCTACGACCGGTTCGGCGCGGGCGCCGTCGATGACGGGGCCGGTTCAGCCGGCTTCAACCCCGGAAACTTCTCCGGTTTTGGCCAGGGATTCAGCGGCGACGACTTTGGAGACATCTTCAGCCAGTTCTTCGGGGGTGGTGGGCGCGCATCCCGCCGCCAGACCGGCCCGGCGCAGGGTGAGGACGTGCTGATGGCGATGCGCATCTCGTTCATGGATGCGGTCAAGGGCCGCACCGTGGACATGCCCCACGAGTACGAGACCGCCTGCCCCGACTGCAGCGGCAAGGGCGCGGTCAACCCCTCCGATATCAGCACCTGCAGCACCTGCCAGGGCAGCGGCAGCGTGACGACTACCCAGAACACCATGTTCGGGCGGTTCCAGACGCGAACCACCTGCCCCGACTGCAACGGCCGCGGCACCAGGATCGTCCGGCCCTGCTCGCGCTGCCACGGCAGCGGCACGGTGCGGATCAAGGAGACCCTCCACATCGTCGTCCCCGCCGGCATCGACAAGGGCCAGCGCCTGCGCGTGCCCGGCAAGGGTGGGCGCGGCATCAACGGTGGCCCCAACGGCGACCTGTACATCGAGATGGTCATCCAGCCCTCGGACACCTATGAGCGCGATGGCCTGAACCTGTACAGCCACGCCGAGGTGCCTTTAATCACCGCCGTCCTCGGCGGCTCGATCGAGGTCGACACCGTCTGGGGCCGTCAGACCCTGGACATCAAGGCCGGCACCCAGCCCGGGTCCACCGCCCGCATGAAGGGTCAGGGTATCCACACCCGCGAGGGCCGTCAGGGCGATCAGTTCGTCACCCTGAACATCAAGATCCCCACCCGTCTCAACCAGGAGGAGAAGGAGCTCTACGCCAAGCTCGGCCAGATCGCCGAGAGCCGGGGCGAGGCCAAGGGCGTCTTCTCCAAGATCTTCAACAAGAAGAAGTAGATAAGCTCAGTGGAGTGCGCCGGAGACGGCGCACTTTTTAGTGGCTAGACTCAGCTCATCACAGGTGCAAAAACGCCTTGAAACATGCATTTTCCAGCGTTTTTAAATTATTACATGGGGGTGTGAGATATGAAAGAACAAGGGTAGGGTCCTACAATGTAAATAGGATGTGTGGGAGGTGTGCCATGGATAGTGTCATCGTTGCCAAGGACGTCTCGAAGGTCTTTGAGACCGCCGGCGAGCGGATCCTCGCCAACGACGCGATCAGCTTCGAGGCCAGGCGGGGCGAGCTGGTCATTATCCTCGGCCCCTCTGGCGCGGGCAAATCGACCCTGCTAAACATCATCGGCGGCATGGACACGCCGACCTCGGGCCAGCTTCTGGTCAACGGGGTGGACATCTCCCACTACGACCGGCGCCAGCTGACCCAGTATCGGCGCAACGACGTGGGTTTCGTCTTCCAGTTCTACAACCTCATGTCCAACCTGACTGCCCTGGAGAACGTCGAGCTAGCCACCGAGCTCAAGAAGGACTCGATGCCGCCCAGAGAGGCGCTCCAGCTGGTCGGCCTGGGGGAGAGGATGAACAACTTCCCCGCCCAGCTCTCCGGCGGCGAGCAGCAGCGCGTCTCAATCGCCCGCGCCCTGGCCAAGAACTCCTCCATCCTCCTCTGCGATGAGCCCACCGGCGCCCTGGACTATCAGACCGGCAAGCAGATTCTGGCCCTGCTGGCCGATGCGGCTCACAAGCAGGGGCGGACGACCATCATCGTCACCCACAACGCCGCCCTCAAGGATATGGGCGACCGCGTCATCCGCCTGAAGAACGGCCGCATCGAATCCAACGTCGTCAACCCTGAGCCCAAGCCCATCGAGGAGATCGAGTGGTGAGCGCCTTTCTCAAGTCGACCCTGCGCACCTTCCGGGAGAACCTGGGTCGCTTTCTAGCCAACACGCTCATCATCTTCGTCTCCCTGGTCCTCATCGCCGGCCTGGGCGCCATCGCGCCCGTGGCCCTGGCCAGCTTCTCCAGCGAGCTGACCCAGGAGAAGGCGGCGGATCTGATCGTCAAGAACACCTCGACCTCGGGCTTTAGCCAGGAGCAGATCGACCAGATCCTGGATCTGGGAGACTTCTCCTACTCCGAGGCCTTCTTCTCCGCCGACATGGATATCGGCGGGAAGATGACCCGCCTCTACGGCATGCAGCTGGAGGACCGCCAGGCCAACTATCTCACCCTGGATGAGGGGTCCTATCCCACCAAGCTCCTCGAGGTCGCGGTCGGAAGGGGCAACACCTATCGGACTACCTACCACCCCGGCGACACCATCGACATCAACATCTACGGCATCATCATCCACCTGCGGGTGACCGGCGTGATCGACAACCCCCTCTACTTCACCACCGACGGCGAGCCGGCTCTGACCGACACCGACCGCAACATCGAGCAGATCATCTACCTGAGCCCGCGTCTGATGCAGCTCCTCCCCCTGCCCCAGACCGACCTGATGCTGCGCTTCGAGGAGGACGCCCCGGCCTACTTCACCGACGAGTATGACGCCTATGCCCGCGAGCGGGCCGACCAGATCGACGCCCTGATGGGCGAGGGGGCGACCGTCACCCTGACCATGGAGGAGAACTTCTCCTATCGGACGCTGAAGGAGGCGATGAACAAGGTCCAGATCCTGGCTCTGACCTTCCCCTTCTTCTTCGTGGCCATCTGCGCCCTGGTCAACTTCATCATCGTCCGCCGTCTGATCGAGGACGAGCGCCAGCGCATCGGATGCTGCGGCTCCCTCGGCGTGCCCGAGCACCAGATCATGGCCAAGTACGTCTCCTTCGCGGGCATCTCCTCCCTCATCGGCGTGGCTCTGGGCCTCTTCGTGGGTCCGTTCCTCCTGCCCTATGTGGCCTACATCGCGATCGGAACCCTGTTCTGGCTGCCGCCCATCGACTTCGCCTTCGCTGCTAACTTCGGTATCTACTTCGGCATCGCTATCCTGGTTATCGCCCTCTTGGAGACGGCGATAATGATCCATCGCCGGGTCAGGCAGAAGCCCGCGGTCCTGATGCAGCCCAAGGCTCCCAAGGCGGGCAAGAAGATCCTTCTGGAGCACGTCAAGCCCCTGTGGCGCCTGCTGCCCTTCAGATATAAGTCGACCCTTCGCAACATCTTCCGCAACCGGGTCAACCTCATCCTGACCACCCTCTCGGTGGCCGGCTCGACCGGTCTGACCTTCATCGGCTTCGCCCTTATGGCGGTCAGCCTCGGCCTGGCCGACGACCCCCTCTATCACGCCCTCTCGGGCCCGATGACCCCGATCTCCGTGGTGGTGGTCATCTGCGCCCTGGCCATGGCCGTCCTGATCGTCTTCAACCTGGCCGACATGAACATCACCGAGCGCGTGCGCGAAATCGCCACCCTGAAGGTCCTAGGCTACAACGACCACGAGTGCGACTTCTACGTCTTCCGCGAGATCATCATCATGACCATCTTCGGCGTGATCATCGGTCTGCCCCTGGGTCTGGGCTTCATGTACTATGTCCTGACCGCCCTGGACTTTGGCAGCTTGGGCGACATCTCCTGGTACTGGTACATCCTCACCGTGGCCATCATCCTCCTCTCCACCCTCCTAGTCGACTGGCTCCTCACCCGCAAGATCCGCGCGGTCGACATGAACGACTCTCTAAAGAGCCTTGACTAGACCGGCTTTAAACCGGCTTCTCTATTGAAAAAGCGCTTAGATAGTCTTAAATTTTTAACCGCAAACAAGGAGAGAAAACATGATCAAGGATTACGGGAAACTCAGTTTCTATGAGATCTATCCCATCACCTTCAAGGACGGCAACGGCGACGGCGACGGCGACATCCAGGGCATCATCGAGAAGCTGGACTACGTCAAGTCTCTCGGCTTCAGCGGCATCTGGTTCAACCCCTTCTACAAGAGCCCCTTCCGCGATGGCGGCTACGACGTGTCCGACCCCTTCCACATCGACGAGCGCTTCGGCGGCGACGAGATGGTCGCCAAGCTCGTCGAGGCCTGCCACCAGCGCGAGTTGGCGGTCTTCTTCGACCTGATCCCCGGCCACCTGTCCTGGGATGCGCCCTGGTTCCTCCGCTCCGCCGCCTCGCAGCGCAACGAGGACTCCGACATGTTCATCTGGACCAAGAACCCCTGGGAGTGGTCCCCCAACACCGCCGGCAACCTCGTGCGCGGCCTCTTCCCCCGCTACGGCAGCTTCTATGTGAACTTCTTCGTCCATCAGCCTGCCCTCAACTACGGCTTCAACCGCATCGACTACCCCTGGCAGATGGACTACCGCCGGCCCGAGTGCGCCAAAGCCCGCCACTTCATCGCCCAGATCATGATCCACTGGCTCAAGCAGGGCGTGGATGGCTTCCGCGTCGATATGGCCGACTCCCTCGTCAAGAACGATGACGAGAAGGACGCGACCATCTGGGTCTGGCAGCAGGTGCGCGAGGAGGTCGAGAAGGAGTGCGGTCCCTTCCACATGGTCTCCGAGTGGGCCACCCCTCGCCGCTCGCTCAAGGCGACCTTCGACTCCGATTTCGTCCTCGATCACGACGACAACTTCTCTCACGCGTTCTGGCGCCAGGGCACCAACCCCGACAACACCCGCGAGGAGGGTCAGGCGCCCCTGTTTGTGAAGTTCGACCAGAAGCTCTGGGACTTCGCCAGGGAGGAGATGCTCTCCGAGATCCGCGACGCCGAGAAGTTCCCCGGCCGCTGGCTCTCGGTCATCTCCGGCAACCACGACACCTACCGCATCGCCGACGCCATCAAGGGCGACGCCCTGAAGCTGGCCTACCTGACCATCTTCACCCTGCCCGGCGTGCCCTTCGTCTTCGCCGGCGACGAGTGCGAGCAGACCACCCTCAGGGGCTACCCCTCGAAGGATGGCGGCTATCAGCGCACCGGCACCCGACTCCACATGCGCTGGGATGACTCGACCCTGAGCTTTGGCTTCTCCAGCCGCAACGAGAGCGAGTGCTATCTGCCCTCCAACCCCGAGACCCGCACCGTGGCCGCCTGCGAGAAGGATCCCGACTCGCTGCTCAACTTCATCCGCACCCTCAACGCCCTGCGCCTGTCCGACCCCGACCTGACCACCCACGAGGGCTTCGAGCTCTTCGACGCCCCCCTGTCCTACCGCCGCGGCAAGACCGTGGTCGCCTGCAACCTCAAGGATGAGGACCTGGTCCTCGACCTGGGCGAGGGCGAGACCCTCCTGACCGTCGGTGGCGTCAAGGTGGAGAACGGCCGCGCGGTGGTGCCTCACCACGCAGGTCTGGTCTACCGGCAGAAGTAGGCTCTCTATAAGATAAGAACGACCCGGGGCCCGGCCCCGGGTTTTCTTCTCAGCGGGAAAATCCTCTAGAATATTTCACTGATCGGAGGCTCATCCAATTTGGAAATCCATATCGAACTCTGGCTCGAGATCGTCCTGGCGGCGTTGGTCATCGCCCTCTTTGGCCTCGCGGCCTTCGCGACCCTGTGCGAGCGGGCCATCGATGGGTCCAGCCCCACCAAGGCCCGGTATCTGACCTCGAAGCGAGCGGGGCGGCTGCTGATCCGCCTGCTCAACCGCAAGCGCCGCACGCTGGATACGGCGCGGCTGTTGAAGGTTCTGAGCGTCATCGCCATGACCATGATCGCCCTGGTGCTCTGCCTAGGTTGCATCAGCCC
>CALVYN010000012.1 GCA_944372245.1 uncultured Bacilli bacterium | reverse complement strand
CCTCTCCGACCTGCCCATCGAGAGCAACGCCACCTTCTGGGGCGAGAATGTTCCCACCAACCAGGGCGGTGAATACATGTTCACCAACGGCTGGCGGACCGGCGGTGAGCACAGCAACGAGGAGTGGACCTACGAGCTGAAGTCCGCTACCTTCACCCTGTCTGGCTCGGGCTTCATCTCCTGGAAGATGGGTGGCAACTCCGCGGTCTTCAACGTCTACGACGCTGAGACCGATACCCTGTTGGCCTCGTATCAGAACAGCGTCTTCAACGACTCCAGCGTCTGGGTCTCCGCGGGTTCTAGGTGCGGAACCATGACCACCTTCTATGCCAATCTGTCCGAGCACCTCGGCCGGAAGCTCTATGTCTCCATCCAGGATGACAATCGCACCATCATGGGCGGCGGCTGGCGTCTGGGCTTCTTCGATGACATCGTCTGCTACCACGAGGAGGCCATCACCGGCGGCTTCGATACCCTGGTTCAGCCCGAGGCCGACGAGGCGACCGGCGAGATGGTCGATGTCTCCACTGATATCCCCTGGGTGGCGGCCGAGAACCTGCTCGCGGATGCGGCTTGATCCCGACAAAAAGAGGTAAAAGTCTAAATGAAGAACAGAAAGTTTCTCTCGCTCATCGCCCTGGCGGGAGCTCTGACGCTGACCGCCTGCAACGGCGGCGATGGTTCCTCCTCCCCCTCCTCTCCGTCCTCGACGCCCATCGTCTCCACCCCCTCTGATTCCACTCCTGTCTCCTCCAACTCGACTCCCTCATCTTCGACCCCTTCCAGTCCCGACAGCAGCACGACTCCTTCCATCGATAGCTCTTCCTCCTCCATGACTCCTTCCACCGATAGCTCTTCCTCCTCCAGCTCCTCGAGCGCGGAGGAACCCGAGATCGAGCTGACCTCCCTTCAGCTGATAATCGGGGACACCGAGCTCTCCGCCGGGGAGCGCACGCAGGTCAATGTCATCCCCAACGAGGGTGTTCAGCTCGATCCCGATGCGATCGAATTCACCATCACCAGCGCCGATACCGGTCGGGCTCACGTGGAGAGCTTCGAGCTGGTGGCCGAGCGCTTCGGCACGATCAGTGTCACCGCCAGAGTCGGCGAGGTCGCCTCCAGCCCTGTGACCGTCACCATCTCCCCTGTCTCGACCCTGGTCAACGGCGGCTTTGAGACCGGCGACCTGACCGGATGGACCATCGTTGAGGGCAGCGCCTTCACCGACGGTGGCGTCCTGCCCAGCGATGGCATGTTCTGGGAGGATCGCAACTACCAGGGAGCGGGAGACTACATCTTCGACGGTGCGAGCATGGAGGCGAGCGGGACGGCTTCCACCATGATTTCCTCCGATTTCAAGATCGAGGAGGCATTCGTCGCCTTCAGGATGGGTGGCGGTCAGGACCGGGAGAAGATCCATGTCGATCTGGTCGATTCCCAGACCGATGAGGTTCTTCTGACCTGGACCAACGACTACTTCAAGAATCCCGAGTTCTCGCTCAACCTGATCCAGCGGATCGCCGATGTCTCGTCCTTTATCGGTCGCATCGCCCACTTCCGGGTGGTCGATGAGGATACCGATGGCGACTTCGGCTTCGTCACCCTCGATGACTTCCGGGTCAACCTGACGGTTGCTGGTGCCCAGGCGCTGGCCGATGAGGCCCTGAGCGCGGCGAGCTATGTGGCCGATGAGGGCGGCGCGGGTGCGCAGACGCCTGAGAGCTACGTGGCCTATCTGCACGATCGGGTCTCCTATCCCTTTGCCGGCGAAGCTCCCACCGTCAGCTACGAGGGGGAGTATGCCGGCGAAGCGACCACCTCGCCGACCGACGTGTACTCCTACTCCGCCCTGATCGATTCGGTCCGCAGCAGCGCCAGCGACGACTACACGGCTCGGGCGGATCTCAGGGTCACCCTGACTGCGGTCCAGGGCCCCGATGGCGAACCCGTGAAGATCGGCGAGAGCCTCGCCCTGACACAGATCGGCGACTACACCCTGACCTTCAGTGTCGCTGATGCCTTCGATCAGATGGCCCAGAGGGAGGCGGTGGCTGTAGTTCATGTTCTGACTGCAGCTGACGATATCGTCAACGGCAACTTCGATGATGGCTTCCAGGGTTGGATAGCTTCCGGCGATGCGTTCACCGGCGACAACCTCATCGTCGATGGAACCAGCACCTACTGGAACGGCCGCCACTTCCAGTCGGATGGAAGGTTCTATTCGGGTGAGTCGGTCGAGGGTGCCACCGGCACTCTCACCTCCTCCGACTTTCGTCTGACCGAGGACTACGTCTCCTTCCTGATGGGCGCGGGCGCCAACGCCGACCAGGTCCACATCGATCTGGTCGATGCCTCGACCGGTGAGGTCCTAGCTAGGTGGAGCAATCGCTACTTCCTCGATCCTCAGTTCTCGCTGACCATGGTCCGCTACGTCTACGACGTCTCGGCCTTCAAGGGGCGGGCGGTCCACTTCCAGGTCGTGGACCAGGCCACCTCGGGCTTCGGCTTCGTGACGCTGGATGACTTCAGGGTCAACCTGACCAGCAAGGATGCTGCTCAGATTGCCGCCGCGGCGCGCGATGCGGCCAACTACGTGGGTGACGAGTCGGGCAACGCCGGTGTCATGGATGCGCAGGGCTATGCCGACTACTACGTCAACACCGTCAGCTTCCCGCTGGCGGGAACGGCGCCCAGCGTGCAGTCGGGACTGACTGCGACCGTCGAGGCGAGTGCGAGCTTCGATCCTGCGAGCCTTATCGCCCAGGTCAGAGCTGCCTCTCTCGATGACTACACCTCGCGCAGCGAACTCTCTGTCGCCCTGACCTCCCTCACCTTCGGGGATAAGACCCTGACCGAGGGGCTGACCAGTCTGGACCTGAGCCAGGAGGGCGAGTATCACCTCACCTTCGACGTCACCGATGCCTTCGCTCAGACCGCCGCGGTCGAGCTGACTCTCACCGTCACTGCGCCCGCTGCCAGCGAGGCCTAACTCTCTCTTCCCTCTCTCCTCACCCGGTGTTATCGATACCTGTTCCAGTTGACAGGTATCGATTTCACAAAGAGAAAAAGCTATAAAATTACTAGAAAGGGGGCGTCTATGTCCGCAAGTCTCGGTGATGTCGCTGCATTGGCGAAGGTCTCCAAATCGACCGTCAGCCGCTATCTCAACGATGGCTATGTCTCCAGCGACAAGCGCGAGCGCATCCGCGCCGCAATCGAGTCGCTGGGCTATGTCGCCAACCGCAACGCGAGGCTCCTCCGCTCCAACAAGCTCAACTCCATCGCTCTCTTCGTCCCGACCGTCGAGCACCCCTTCTTCTCCTGCCTGGCGGACCGGGTCGAGAAGTTCCTCTACGAGCGCGGGGTCCGCATGATTCTGGTCTCCTCCGCCGGCGACATCGCCAAGGAGAAGGAGATGATTGACATGGTCGGAGAGAAGATGGTCTCCGGCTGCATCGTCGTCACCCACAACCTCATTCCAAATCTGCCCGAGAATGCGCCCATCGTCACCATCGACCGCCATTTCGGTCCGACCATCCCCTGTATCACCTCCGATAACTATGAGGCCTCGCTGCGCGCGCTGGAGTACCTATATGAGAGCGGCTGTCGCCACATCGGCTTCATCGGCGGCCGGCCGCTGGTGCCCTCCGAGGTCAATGCCCGTTTGGCGGCCTATCTCGACTTCTGCCGGAAGTACCAGCTGATGCCGGTCTACTCCTATGAGACCTTCGACCACGGGCAGGAGTATGAGGTCGCCAAGGCCTTCCTCCAGGCGAATCCGAACCTGGACTCGGTCTTCTGCGGCTCCGACCTCCTGGCCTATTCCGTCTACCAGCTCACCCCCAAGTCTCTGATCCTTTCCAGATTCAAGATCATCTCCTTCGACGGCATTACCGAGAAGCTGTTCTCCTATGTCCGGCTGACCTCGGTCGCCCAGGATGTCACCGCTCTGGCCAAGATGGCGGTGGAGGTCCTTCTGGACCGCCTCGCGGGCAAGCCGACGAAGGAGAAGTACGTAATCCCGACCCGCTTTATCCGCGGGGAGACTGCCTAGGAGGCCAAATCATGAGTTCCCGTATCCGCCTGCAGCTCGACGACGATGCGATCCCCACCACGGTGCGGGGTGCTCTAAGGGATATCTTTCGGAACCACTTCGCCGGTCTGATGCTGCTGAGCATCCTGATCACCCTGGGCTTTGCGGCCAAACTGGCCATCGACTGGGCCTTCAACACCTACATCGGCATGAATGCCGCCGTCATGGAGGAGGAGGGCCACACCGCTCAGGAGATCGCCATCCAGACCATGACGCTGCGCGTGGGCCAGTTCGCTCTCGGCATCCCGGCTCTGATGCTGGGGGCTCTGTTTATGGGAGCGGGGGCGCACGTGATCCGCAAGTGGTTCTACGGCGAGCCGACCAGACTGGTCCGCGATTTCTTCCGGGAGGGCTTTGTCCAGACCTGGAAGAGCTCTCTGCTGGGCGGCTTCGTCCTCGGCCTGGGCATCCTCCTGGTCATCTTCGATGTCTCCTATCTCGACCTGATGGGCTTTCCCCCGGTCGCGACTGTGATCCTCGGCATCTTCCAGGGCCTGGTTCTCCTCTTCGTCCTCCATATGACCATATTTGCTGTCGCCTCCGAGACTGTCTACAAGCTGGATCTCTGGCCCAGGATCAAGAACTCTGCTCTCTTTGGCGGCGTCCTCTATCTGCCCAGCATCGGCGTGGACATCATCACCCTGGCCCTCCCCGTCTGCTACATCGTCTTCGTCAACCTCTACTTCCAGATCTTCTGCGTCCTGATCTTCCTCTTCATCGGCTCAGCCCTCTTCGTCCTGATCTGGTTCGCCTACGCTCAGTGGGCCTTTCACCGCTACGTCAACAAGCGCCGCAACATCCGGATCAACAATCGGGATTACTAGCTTTCTGTCCGATTAGCTGGGAACCACGAGCCCAGCTAAATATCAGCTGAATACGCGCCATATCTTGACCTTCCAACCTTCCTTTTTGGTCAGGATATGGCGCTTTTATTCCGCCCTAAAATTCTATTCATTCTCCTGTCTTAACCGCTGCGATACTGGACTAAAATACTGCTTGTATGCCAAGGCTCTAAGTGAGGTTAGAGAAATGATCAGAGAGATGAGAGAGAAGCTGAAGCTGCGCAGAGACCCCTATCGACCCAGCCTGCACCTGACCCCGGCTCAGGGCTGGATCAACGACCCTAACGGCTTCATCTACTTCGGTGGTCAGTACCACGTCTTCGCCCAGTACTATGACGCTAAGCCCGAGTGGGGCCCGATGATGTGGCTCCACTGCACCTCCCCCGATATGATGACCTTCACCCGCCTGCCCGATGCCCTCTATCCCAGCGAGGACTACGACTACGAGAAGGGCTGTTTCTCCGGCTCGGCCATCGAGAGGGACGGTAAGATGTACCTGATGTATACCGGAACCTCCCACAGCGACACGCAGACCCAGTGCCTGGCCAGCTCCAGCGATGGCATCCACTTCGAGAAGTACGCCTTCAACCCCGTCATCGATGGCGGCGACCTCCCCGCTGGATATTCCCCCAAGGACTTTAGAGACCCCTGTGTCTTCGAGAGGGAGGAAAGCTACTATGTCCTTTTGGCCTCCCGTCGTGATGATGTCCACTATTCGATCCTGATGTATCGCTCCTCCGACCTGGTTGATTGGACCTTCGTCGGTGTGACCCTGGAGTGTGAGGCGGTCGGCTGCGACCTGCTCGAGTGCCCCAACCTAGCCCATGTCGACGGTAAGGATGTCCTCTTAGTCTCGGGCAAGTGTGCCACAGTCGAATACCCCAACTCCCAGAACTGCATCTGGGGGCTGATTGGGCATCTCGACCTTGAGACCGGCCACTTCGAGGTGGAGTCTAAGAGGCGTCTGGATCTGGGCTTTGATTCCTATGCCACCCACATGGTCAGAACTCCTGAGGGACGGACGCTGATGGTCGCCTGGATGTCGGCCTGGGGCAGCACCTATCCCACCCAGAAGTACGGCTGGTGCGGTCAGTTCAGCCTGCCCCGCGAGGTCAGCATCAGGGATGGTCAGCTGGTTCTGAATCCCGCCCGGGAGCTCTTCACCTACGAGTGCCAGCTGGCGGACTCGGTCACGAACCTGAAGGAAGCCAAGAAGCTATTAGCTGCTCACTGTGGCCGCTTCCTCGATGTCACCCTGACTGTGGATACTGCGGTTGAGGGTGCTTCTATCAACTTAGGAAACGGAGCTGACCGCCTAGTTCTCAAGCTGGAGAAGGACCATCTGGTCATCGACCGCTCTCACTCCGGCATCGAGATTCAGACTGTCACCCGAAAGGATGATTTCATCCGCTACATTCCTCTTGCTGCTGGGCAGAGCCAGCTCAAGCTTAGGGTCATAGCCGATGCCAGCCTGGTCGAGATCTTCGCTGACGATGGCAGAGCGGATGCCTGTGTCCGCATCTATCCCCACAAGGTCGATTACAACATCGAGCTCGAGGGTTTCAACCATGGGCAGATTGAGCTCGATCGGCTGGCGGTGTTGAAGGCTTAACTTGAGCGACCAGAAAGTTCTATTAGAAGGCAGTATTAAATCAACAATCTTAAAGACTGAAGGATTTACGAGGAGCTAGAGATCTTCTCAAAACATTATTCCAATCCAAAGTTGTTTCTCAAAATTATTCAAAGATTTGAATAAGAATTTACATTCTAAAAATATCCAAGCAAATCTGCTTGGATATCCTTTCAGGACTTTGCTCAGTCGTTCCTGCGGTCCTTGGACTTGATCACCATGCCCTCGGGTGTCTGAAGGACCAGGGAGCGGGGCGGGATCGAGGAGGTGACGGTGGTGACCGCACCCAGGGTCGATCCGGCACCGATGGTGGTATCGCCGCCGAAGACGGCGCAGCCGGAGTAGATGGTGACCCCATCCTCGATGGTGGGGTGGCGCTTGACCCCGCGCAGCTTGCTGCGGCCGCCGCGCAGGCTCAGGGCGCCCAGGGTGACGCCCTGGTAGATCTTCACGTCGTTGCCGATGATGGTGGTCTCGCCGATGACGATTCCGGTGCCGTGGTCGATGAAGAAGCGCTCGCCGATGGTCGCACCGGGGCTGATGTCGATGCCGGTTTCGCGGTGGGCTCGCTCGGAGACCATGCGGGCCATGACCTTCATGCCGTTGCGGTACATGATGTTGGCGATGCGATAGAGGGCGATGGCTCTAAAGCCGGGATAGCAGAAGATGATCTCCTGGATGGAGTCGGAGGCGGGATCGCCCTCCATGATGGCCTGGGCCGAGCCCAGGATCAGCTCGCGGGCGCGGGGCAGCTCGCTGGTGAAGGCCAACAGCTTGGCCTCGGCGTTGCCGATCTCCGCGCGGGAGAGGATGACCGCGAACTCATCCTCGACCCGGTGCGCCAGAGCTCGGGCCTTCTCCGGGGAGACCCCGGGGACGATATAGTCCAATAGCAGCAGCTTGTAGGTGTCGTCGACGAAGCCCTGGAACGCATCCATATCGAGCTTCATCGCACCCTCGGAACGGCGCTCGCCGTACATGCTCAGAAAGGTTTCAGCCAGATCTTTAGTCATAGAGTCCCTCCACGGAAAGGTAGCGCTCCCCGTCGTCGGGGAGGACGGTGACGATGGTCTTACCCGCCATCTCGGGGCGGCGCGCCAGGATGATGGCACCCGCGAGGTTGCACCCGGAGGAGATGCCGACGAACAGGCCCTCCCGATTGGCCAGCATGCGGGTGTACTCATACGCCTGCTCGTCGGTGATGGTCAGCACCTCGTCCACCGTCTCCAGGTGGAGACAGCCGGGCTTGAAGCCTGCGCCGATGCCCTGGATCAGGTGAGGGCCCTTCTGGCCCTGGCTGACAAAGGGCGAGCTGGCCGGCTCGAGGCCGACCGTCAGGATCGATCGATCCTTCTCCTTCAGGAAGCGGGAGACGCCCGAGAGGGTGCCACCGGTGCCGAAGGAGGCCACGAAGCAGTCCACTCTCCCCTCTGTCTGAGCCCAGATCTCGGGTCCGGTCGTCTCATAGTGGGCCTGGGGATTGGCCTCGTTCTCGAACTGGCCCGCCAGGTGGGCTTCGGGGTGGGCCGCTAGGTAGGCGTCAGCCGCGGCCACCGCACCCGTCATCCCCTCTTTGGCCGGAGTCAGAATCACCTTGGCTCCCAGGGCTCTCATCATCAGAACCCGCTCCCTGGAGCAGTTCTCGGGGATATAGATGATGAGGTTGATACCCAGGCTGGTACAGATGGCCGCCAGGCCGATGCCGGTGTTGCCCGAGGTGGGCTCCACCAGGGTGCCACCCGGGGCGATCTGGCCGCTGGCCAGGGCCTTCTCGACGATGGCCTTAGCCGCCCGGTCCTTGATCGAACCGGTGGGATTGGAGCGCTCCAGCTTGGCCAGGATCCGCGCCTTCAGGCCCAGGTCTCTCTCGATCTTTCCCAGGTGGACGAGCGGGGTGTGACCCACCGCTTCGAGCACGTTCTCACAGATGTCCATCACTGCCTCCTTGACGGGAAGAGTATAAGCGTTTCTCAAGTTAAAAAGTATGGGTGTAGGTTTTTGTACACCAGTCAAAGCAGGTAAAACACCCAAATTCTTACCGATTTATTACATTTCCAATCAAAATAGGGGTGGCCGGAGCCATCCCTATACTTTCTACTCGAAGGTTAGAAACTACTTGGCGAAGGGCGCACCCTTGTCGCCGGAGTAGCAGTACTCGGGCAGGTCGGTGTGGCCGATGGAGGCGGTGTCGAAGGTGGTGGTCAAGTCGAAGTGGAAGCCCATCATGGTGAAGCTCATCTCGACGGTCATGGTGTAGTTCACCCCGTCGGCATCCTGGTCGACCCTGAGGCGGAAGCTCTCGGTTGTGGTCTCCAGAGTGGTGGAGTGGGCACCGAGGAAGGCGAAGTCGAAGTAGGTGCCGATGCTGCTCAGCAGCTGGTCGTCGACGGTGTACCAGCCCTCCTCCTCGGCGGGGATGAAGATGTCGGGGCTCAGCTGATTGAAGGTGGGACCGATGACGCTGTAGCTGTCCAGGGTGTAGTAGGCGGTGGAGGAGACGGCGATGGTGCTCCAGTAGACGTCGGGCTCGCCGGTGCTCTCGTCGATGCCGACGGTGGGGCACTGGTAGGCCAGGTAGGTGCCATCCGGCTGGCGGACCGCGCCGTAGTCGTAGTTGTCGCCCTCGTTGTAGAAGGCGCCGTCGGTGTAGTACTCGTCGTGGTTGGGACCCCACTGGGCGAAGTAGATGTTGTCCTTTGTGAAGAAGCCGGTGACACCGGTGTTGGTGGTGTTGGTGTCCTCGGTGCCCTCGAGCAGGGAGTAGCCCTTCATGCCCTTGTCGTAGCGGTAGGACTCACCGTTGGTCAGAGCCCGGTCCAGGGCGTCGAAGACGGTGGCGATCTCGGGGTTCTGGCCGGCCTGGTAGGGGGTCTTGTGGGTGAAGAGGGCGCTCTGGTCGGCATAGCTGTACTCGATGGAGAAGACGTTGGAGCGGGTGAAGGTGGCATTGGCGGCATCGCCGCCCAGAGGGTCGGAGAGGAAGTTCAGCGAGGCGATGCGGCCCTGGTCATCCAGGGTGGCGACGGCATCGGTGATGGTGTTCATGCCGGTGGCGTCGTAGACCTGGGTGAAGAGCTCGGCCTTGTTCAGGGCCAGGTGGTAGGTGTTGGCGTTCTCCTCGTCCCGGGTCAGGTCCTCGTAGTCTATGAAGTCCCAGGGGTTGATGTGCTCGGTGTCGAAGACCACTGGGGTCACCGTGCCGGTGAGATCGTCCATGGTGGCGGAGATCAGGGTCTGGACCTGGTTGTCGTAGGTGCGGTTCTCGATGGTGGTCAGGCCGGTGTCGGGGTCGCGCCAGTAGACGGTGGTGGGGACGACCGAGGTGGTGTAGCGGCCGGGGATGGGCTCATCAGTCGCATCGTTCCAGTCGCCGAAGCTGGAGACGCCGCCGGTGGCGGTGGCCCGCTCGCCGTCAGCGCCGTAGTGGTAGCTGTAGGTCACATCCTGCTGGATGAAGGTGTCGACGGTGGTGTACTGGCTGCTGGGATCGTCCTGGAACTCGACGGTGACCAGGTAGTGGACATCGGCGGTGTTGTCGCGGTTCTGCAGGGCGTTGAGCGCTTTGACGGCCACCTGGTCGTAGGCCTCGGGGTCGGTGTAGTCGGGGCGCTCGAACGAGGTGTCGCCGCTGGCGGTGGGGGTTTGGACCTCATCCGCCTCGAGGCGGGGGGCGCCGCTCTGGGCCAGGCCCTGGCAGGAGGCGAGGACCGTGGTCAGGGCGATGGCGCCCAGCAGGCTGATTCTCTTGAGATTCATCTTTCTATTCCTCCCGTTCTACCGCATGTTCTCGATCAGGTCCTCGGTGCTGAACCAGGCCGGGAACTCGGTGGTGCCGTAGTCGGCGTAGCTGGCGGTGACCGAGGAGCCGAGCTCCTGGGCGGTCGCGGTGGAGACCACGTGGCCATCCGCGATGGTGACCGAGCCGACCACGCTGGTGTTGGGGGTGACCCCGGTCAGGCTGGCGGAGGGGTTGAGGTAGTCGCCGCAGTAGGTGGTGGCCACGCCCTTGAGGGCGTAGGTGCCGGTCGTACCGACCTGGTCGAAGACCGCCGCCGAGAGCTGGCTCAGGGCGGGGAAGTAGTCCTCCAGCTGGGCGGTGCCCTGCTGGGCCCAGACTCCGTCCTGATAGACGTAGGGGGTCAGGATGGGATCGGCCTGGGTGAAGTCGCCGTTGAGGAAGATGTCGCCCTCGACCAGGCGCTTGGCCGCCGCGTCGAAGTGGAGCAGGGCGCCCATGTTGCCGACCACGTAGTAGCGCACAGGCTTAGCCAGGTAGGTGGAGTTGAACATGACGGTGTAGTTGCTGCCGATGCTGGTCAGAGCCTCGGCCAGGTCCTCGTTGGTGTCGGTTGCGGGGGTCAGATGGGTCAGAGGGGCGCTGTCGTAGGCGAAGGTCATGGTGACATCCAGGGTCTGGACGATGTCGAAGGTGCCGGAGAAGCCGACGCTCACCTGGCCGGGCTTCTCGGGGCAGGTGAAGTCGATATCCTGGATCAGGCCCTCGCCGGAGAAGGTGATCGCGGCCTCGCTGACGGCGAAGTCGACGCCGAGGTAGTCGGTCAGAAGGAGCGAGGCCTTCTGGGGGGCCAGGGTGGCATCGTCAGCGATGTCGCGCTCGGTGATGAAGTCCCAGGGGTTGGCGTAGAGGCGGGAGAAGGCCTGGGGCATGTTCAGGATCAGAACCTCGCGGGAGGCGACGGTGTTGTTGGGCAGGAGGTAGTCGGTCCAGACGTTGTGGTTCTCACCCTCGTAGTAGGTGATGGGGTTGGCCGCCGCCAGATCGCGCACGGCGCGGGTGGCGCTGCCATCCTCCCCCGCGATGGTGCCGTAGATGCGGTCGATGCTGTAGTCCTCGGTGGTGTTCAGACCCTCGAAGCCGGTGCCGTAGTCGGTGGTCAGGGTCGCCTGGGCGGTCACGCGGGCCGAGGACTGGAGGGTGTCGATCGCCTTCGCCAGGTCGATGGTCTGACTCGCCTCAGCCCGGGGGCTGAGACCGGTGAAACCGAAGGCGGGGATGGTGCCCACCAGGGCCGCGAGCGCGGCCAGGATCTTGGTATTTCTCATGCTGTTAGTCCTCCCTCTCTAGTTGGAAGTGCCAAGCAGGGTGGCAAGGGGCGCCTCGATCGACTCGATGCTCGAGAGGTCGGTGGTGCCGAAGTCGGAGAAGCTGACGGTGGTAGCCGCGTTCTCGTTGCCGACCATGGCCGAGGCGAAGTGGAGGGTGGCCTCAGCGAAGTTGCCCGCCTCGTCGAGGGTGATCTCGAGGTCGTGGAAGTCGTAGGAGTAGGAGGTGGCATCGTCGCAGTAGGTGGGCACGCGAGCCGACTGGCCGTCGCCGTAGCCGAACAGCGCTCTCAGGAGGGAGACGGCGAAGTCGTCGCTGGAGACCCTGGGGTCGGTCAGGTCGAAGGTGTAGGTGGCCGTGGCCGCATCGTAGTTGAAGAAGTCCTCGGAGAGGGAGCCCAGCTGGGGGATGACATCCTCGAGGCTGTAGATGGTCTCATCGAGGTTGGCGGAGTAGTTCGCATCGGGGGAGACGGCGATCAGGTTGTAGCCCAGGGTGCCATCCTCGGCCTGGGTCTGGGCGATACCGGTGTAGGTGGTGCCGTAGTTGGCATCCTGCAGGGTGTTGTTGTCGGTCATCATCAGACCGCCGGGCAGGTTCGAGAGGGTGTTGTTGAGGTCGTAGTAGTTGTGATAGGTCAGGCTGCCGTCGATGTCGATGGTCTGGGTGAAGTTGCCGGTCGCCAGCTGGGTACCGAGCTGGCCGATGGCTTTAGCTAGGGCCTGGGCGGGCTCATCGGTGCGGTCATCGAAGAGGAGGACGCCGCGGACCTGGGCGACGGCCTTCAGCGCGGTCTGGTACTCCTCGGTCACGATACCGAAGCGGTCGGCGCTGTAGGTGACGAAATCCATCGAGGTGGGGACGCCCTCGGCGTCGGTGTTCAGAGTCAGGCTGTACAGGCCGTTGTCATAGGTGGCCGCATCCCAGTTGCCGGCGGCAGTCGCGGGGAAGAAGCGGGTGAAGCCCTCGGTCAGATAGCCCAGAGCCGCCTGGTCGGGGACCAGGGCGTAGCCGGTCCCGGTGGCGGTGACCTCGAAGTGGCGCTCGAACTGCTCCAGGCTCACGTCCGCCAGATAGGTCAGAGGCTGGGCGTAGGCCTCCCCGAAGGGGATGGGTTTGAGCTCGCCGGAGGCGTCATAGGCGTAGACGGGAGCGGACTCGACGTCGTTGGCCAGGCCGATGGTGTAGCTGACGGCATTGCCGTCCTCGCCGGTACCGAAGGAATTGGCGCCGAGCAGCTCCTCGGTCTCACCCGCCTTCATATAGATGGCGTTGTAGCGCTCGGTCGGGCCGACCTCGTCGATGATGTGGATATCCATGCCGGCAAGCTGCGACTGGGCCAGGTGGGAATCCAGCTGGTAGCTGCCGTTTAAGAAGCTCTGGAGCGCGGTCAGCTGGGTCTGGGTGAACTCGCCCTCAGCCAGGGGGGCAGCCGCCTCGGTGCCCAGCGGGGCGAAGCCCGTGGCGCTGGCCAGAGGCAGCGCCAGGAGCAGGATCTTAGCTTTCAGCATGCTAGTTGGACCTCCTCAGGGTGATGGTGGCCGACTCGGCGGTCAGCGAGTCGACCGTGAAGGTGATGCCGAGGGTGGGCGCCGTCTCAGGGTCGCCGTGGCCATCGAAGGCGAAGTCGCCGTAGAAGATCTCGTTGGCCAGGGACACGTCGCCCGCGCCGAAGCCCTCGCCCTGCTGGAAGAGGTAGTCGGAGACGAAGAGGCTCTCGCCGGTCACGTGGCGGTTGTCCGCGTTGGCCGAGAGGTTGGTGACCAGGGGGAAGTTGGCGGTGATGCCGTCATCGTAGAAGCTGTTCTGGCCCGAGTTGGTGTAGGCGTACTCGTAGGCGGCCCCGTCGGTGAAGTCGGGGGTGCCGTCAAAGGTGTACCAGTGGCCGTTCTGCTCGCGCGCCAGGCGCGAGTCGACCTTCAGCACGCGGATGCCGGGGGCATTCATGGTCTGCTGGCCGATGGTGCCGGCGTTGTAGCCGGTGGGGGTGTAGTAGTCGACGATCAGGTACTCCCCAAAGGGGCTGTCCTCGCCGTCGGGCGAGAGGATGACAGCATCGCCGGTCGCCTCGGAGGGGCGCAGGGTGATGGTCACCTTGTCCTCGATATCCTCAGCGGTGTAGATCTCGGGATCGATCCAGCCCATCTGGTACTTGGCGAAGGAGGACTGGTCGGTCAGGTAGTAGGTCTCCATCACGTCGGTGAAGCCCATGGGGCGGCGATAGCCCACCTCGGTGCCGGTGTTGTCCGCCAGGGAGGGCAGACCCAGCATGTTGCCGAGCAGCGAGTGGTAGATGCCATCCAGGGGGTAGGAGGCCAGGGTGTAGTCGTAGGGCGCCCAGGAGACGGTGCCGACCTTGAGGGCGGCATCGGAATCCGCCAGAGGCGAGGAGAGGACGCCGGGGGACAGGAGCGAGGCCTCGGCGGCGTCGGTGGTGGAGGCGGAGGCGGGGGCGTGGCGGAAGACCAGGGAGATGCCATCGACGATGCCGTCCCTATCGGAGTCGAAGTGCTCCCAGTTCAGGGCGCGGGTGACGGGCGAGGTGAAGATGGCCTCGGAGACGTAGGCGGTGATGTCGGCCAGGACGGCCGCGATGCCGCGGGTGCTGACCTGGCCCACGTAGTTCTCGAAGGAGTTGGGCAGGGTCAGGCCGCCGACGGGGCCGACGCTGCCACCCAGGTGCAGATGGCCCTGGGAGACGGTCTCGTAGTAGGCCGCCAGCGAGTCCTCGGCGCCGAAGTAGTAGTCCTCGAGATTCTCGATCTCGGCGCTGCTCCAGGTCGCAGAGTCATCGAGGAACTGCACGGGCACGACCAGGATGTTGGCCTGGCCGTTCTGGACCAGACCCTGGGTGCCGCTGGTGTCGGCCATCTGGCCGGCCAGCGAGCGGGAGCCCTCGGGGAAGAGGACCTCGGGGTTGGCGATGGTGTAGGGGTTGGTGCCGGGGACGAAGGTGTCCTCCTGCGAGGAGCTGGAGCTGCTGGACGAGCTGGAGCTGGAATCGCTGGAGACGGGAGTCGAACTGGAAGGGGAGCTGCCCGTCGACTGACTCGAGCTGTTGCCCTTGCCGGTATTGCAACCGACCAGGGCGAGGCTGAGGATCAGCGCCGGGAGCACGAGGGTAGACTTCTTGGACAAGTTAAAACCTCCTTTTGCTTTTCAACCAAGCACATATATTAGTTTGCACTGCAACCGCTTTTTTAGGAAAGCGCTTACTACGCTAAATGGTTAACTTTTTTCTCACCCCGTGTGGGTATAAAACACGAAATGTGGGGGAAAACTATCGTAAAACTTCGCTCTTGCATTAAAATTTGTACGTTGAGAGCAAAGGAATTACTTAAATGAAACACAACAAGTATCTGCGCCTATTGGCGATCGCCGGCACTGCTGTGCTGCTGTCTTCTTGCCATCTCGGCGAGACCGGAGACTCCTCTTCCGCTTCCTCCTCTTCGTCCCCCTCCACCACCGTCGTGTCCTCCAGCAGCTCGGAGGGACCCGACTCCACGTCCTCCTCCCCCGACCTGCCCGATTCCACTTCCTCCTCCAGCTCCGAGCTGCCCGACACCTCCACTTCCTCTTCCTCTATTGATACTGAGCTGCCCGACACCTCGTCCTCGTCCAGCTCGTCCTCTTCCTCCTCTTCCACCGGCGGTGAGACCTCGCTGCCCGAGTATGTTCCCGGCACCTTCGATGAGCTGTACGCCCTGCTGAGCGACCTGGGCACCACTCCGGCCAGCTCCTTCACCCTCTCCAGCGCCGAGCCCGACCTGGATGGTGGGACCGCCACCTCCACCATGTCGGTCAGGATGACCCAGACTGAGGTCCTGACCACCTCGGGCGAGACCTACAGCTACACCGGTCTGCTGGGCGATGTCCTCTACAGCATCGAGAAGAGTGAGAACTTCACCGACGGCGAACGCCTGAAGGTCTTAGCCGACGATGCCACCATCAGCTACGGCGACCAGATCAACCAGACCCAGGCGGAGACCCAGCTGGCGGAGGCGCAGGCTGATAACGGCCTGTCTGCGGCCTTCATCAGCGACAGCTGGTCCACGGGTATCAGCTACCTCGGCCACCTGGAATTCGTCCCCTTCGACAACGCCTTCCCCAAGGAGCTCGGCGATGTGACCACCAACGGTTACAATGCGACCGTGCGCTCCTACAGCGCGACCCCGCTGGGCGGTCTGGTTGGCGGCTACCTCCTCACCCTCAACTCCTATGAGGATGCCGGCGGCAGCGTCGCCCGCGAGATGACCCTCGAGGTCTCGCTCGACCGCAAAGGCGAGTTCGAGCGCGCCGACCTGTCGATGTCCACCTACTACAACGACACTTGGGACTTCGAGAACCACGTCGCGCTGAAGGAGGCTAGCGACCACATCGAGTCCAGCATCTACGATGTCACTTTCGTCGAGGAGCTGCCGGCCACCTCGGCGGATAGCCCCCTTCTGACTGGAGACTTCCAGAGCAAGTTCGTCACCTCCGCTGTGGCCTTCCTCCCCGGTGGCTTCGACATGGCCACCGCCCAGCAGATTCCCGATAACACCGTGACCGACGGCTCGACCATCGGCACCTTCGAGATTTACAGCGGCTGGGATGAGGAGGCTCAGACCAACGTCTACCAGTGCGAGCCTGCGGATGCCTTCGACGCGGGCGGCGAGCTCTACATGATCGCTCCCGCTGAGGGCTCCGAGTCCTACTTCACCCAGGAGGAGGGCTCCTGGGTCGCCCACCTGCCCGAGGGTGAGACCACCGCTAAGGCGACCGTCATCGTGGGCAACTCCTTCGTCTCCGACATCGCCGAGGTCGAACTGACCATCAACCAGCGCGTCGCTCCCACCCCCACTCTTATGGATGTCATCGAGAATGACTATGTCACCTTCGATTACAACACCGGCAGGGGCAAGATCAATCTGACCGTCGGTCAGGCCACCAACGTGAGCTTCTACAACTACGCTATGTCCGAGGGTCCCTACGACTACTCCGGCATCAACGTGGCCACCGACGAGGCCATCCTCGAGGTTGGCAACTGGGCTGATGGCACCTACGAGGACGAGGGGGGGCTACGAGTATCCGACCAGCATCCTGCGTCTGAAGGCCCTGGCCGCCGGCACCACCACGCTGGATATCTACACCGCTGACGAGAGCACCTACTTCGCCTTCGACGTCACTGTCACCGAGACTGCCGCCTAACACTCAAATATCAGATAATTCCAAGAGTCTTCCGAAAGGAAGGCTCTTTTAAAATCTAGATAACAATAAGAAAGTTGTTAATTATTAAAGCTAAAATCAAAAGGTAAAGACAACTTCAGCGATTGCCAGGAAAAAGTAGCGAAGATTAGAATTCAAGTGCTTCGATTGACAGGGTGCGTCCAGCGCATCTGTCAGAGAGGAGGAAGCAATGAGCGAGAAGAAGAATCCCGTGCCCGGCGTGGGCGGAGACAAGTACATCCCCTACGAGGAGCGGACCGGTGAGGAGGCCATCGTCTTCTTCACCCGCGACCTGTCCGCGGCCGGCCTGGAGAAGATCTACAAGCGCGTCGGTTCCGTCCTGACCGGCCGGGTGGCTATCAAGCTTCACACCGGCGAGCCTCACGGACCCAACATCCTGCCCCGCGAGTGGGTCAAGAACCTGGTCGAGAACGAGCTGCCTCAGGCGACCATCGTCGAGACCAACACCTACTATGAGGGCCCCAGGTACACCACCGAGTCGCACCGCGAGACCCTGAAGGTCAACGGCTGGACCTTCTGCCCCGTCGACATCATGGACGAGCACGGAACCGCCATGCTCCCCGTGGTGGGCGGCAAGTGGTTCACCGAGATGTCGGTGGGCAAGGACCTGCTCAACTACGACTCCCTGCTGGCCCTGACTCACTTCAAGGGCCACACCATGGGCGGCTTCGGCGGCTCCGACAAGAACCTCGGCATCGGCTGCGCGGACGGCCGCATCGGCAAGGACATGATCCACAGGGATCCCAACTCCACCAATATGTGGTCCAACGCCGAGGAGACCCTGATGGAGCGCATGACCGAGTCCACCAAGTCGGTCATCGACCACTTCGCGGGCCACATCGCCTACATCAACGTCATGCGCAACATGTCGGTCTCCTGCGACTGCGAGGGCGTGGGCGCCGAGCCCGTGGTCACCCCCGACGTCGGTATCCTGGCCTCCCTCGATATCCTGGCGGTCGACCAGGCCTGCGTCGACGTGATCTTCGCCATGGACGAGAAGGACCACAGGGCCATGGTCGAGCGCATGACCACCCGTCACGGCCTGCGCCAGCTGACCTACATGAAGGAGCTGGGCATGGGCCACGACCGCTATCACCTGATCGACATCGACAACGGCGATGTCGAAATCACAGCCAAGGACGCGGTCGCGCACGTCAAGCACATCGCTGACTAGTCGAGATTATTCCGGCTTGGAGAGAGCGCCTTCGGGCGCTCTTTTCATCTTCAACGCATCTTTGCTTCTTCCCTGAGGGAGCAAGCTATAAAATTATGTGGTTTTGAGAATTAGCTTCTCGAGAAGGGAGATCTTGCACCATGATCGAAGAGCGCGACTACATCGCCCGCGCCATCGCGGGCTCGGGTCAGATCAGGGCGTTCGCCCTGACCACCAAGACCTTGACCGAGCGGGTCAGGAGGATCCACAACTATTCACCCCTGGCCATCGCCGCTCTGGGACGGGTGCTCTCGGCCGCTCTGATGCTGGGCGATACCCTCAAGGGCGAGAAGGACATGGTCACGGTCTTCGCGCGCGGCGATGGCCCAATTAAACAGATTGTGGCGACCGCCGACTCCCAGGGACACGTCAAGGGCTATGCCTCGGTGCCCGACGTTGATCTGCCCCTCAGGGAGGATGGCCATCTCAACGTCGGGGCGGCTATCGGTCACGGCTCTCTGACCGTCATCAAGGACATGGGCTTTGGTGAACCCTATGTCGGCACGGTCCAGCTGGTCTCCGGCGAGATCGGCGACGACTTGACCTACTACTTCGCCAAGTCGGAGCAGACTCCGACCGCGGTCGGCCTCGGTGTCCTGGTCGACACTGACCACACCATCAAGGCCGCTGGCGGCTTCATCGTTCAGCTCCTGCCCGGAGCCAGCGAGGAGGTCATCTCCAAGCTGGAGAAGAATCTCACCAACGTCAAATCGGTGACCGATATCCTCAAGGATGACAAGACTCCTGAGGAGCTCATTCAGATCATCCTCACCGGCTTCGATGTCGAGTTCTTGGGGACCAAGGATGTCTCCTTCCAGTGCACCTGCTCCAAGGAGCGGCTCACCCGGACTCTGAAGAGCCTGGGCCGCGAGGAGCTGACCGATATGCTCGAGAAGGATGGTAAGGCGGAACTGACCTGCGATTTCTGTGGAAAGAAGCACGAGTTCACCGCTGATGATCTCAGGGAGATCATCGCTTCCTTGGATGAGAAAAAGACTGGTGAGTAGTAGAGAAACCAGGTCTTATTAAGGTTAGATTCAAAAGTCGATATTAAAACTAAGATTGATTGTAAAAACTCTCATATAAATCATTTTATATATTTCAATTTTTCTCTGAAAGATAGAAGTTGTCTAATGAGATGCATGTGGAGAAACTGGTTCATGGGTGAAAGAGTTAATCATGGTTTTCCGCCTTTCATTCCCGAGGACGCGAGGGTTCTGATACTGGGCTCGTTTCCCTCGGTGCGCTCCAGGGCTTCTGGCTTCTTCTATATGCACCCGCAGAAACGCTTCTTCAAAGCCCTTGCTCTAGTCTATGGAGAGAGGGAACCGCTGACGATCGAGGAGAGGAAGGACTTTCTGATCAGGCATCGCATCGCGCTCTACGATGTGATCGAGTCGTGCTCGATCAGCGGAAGCGCGGACGGAAGCATCAAGGATGCCGTGCCTGCCGATATTCCCGGCATCCTTGCTGGGTATCCGACCATAGTCGCTGTCTTAACGACTGGAGGTCTGGCTCATCGCCTGTACACCCGCTTCTTTGGTGGGGGCGACATCCCCCTCCCCTCCAGCTCCCCAGCAAACGCCGCCTGCCATCTTGAAGAGTTGGTGGAGAGGTATCGAATCATCCGGGAGAAGGTCGGAGATTGATTTCAGTCGGACATCAATCGTCTCTTGCTGGTTTTGTGTGCATTAACCCAGGCCTTGTGTATTTCAGCTTAAGAATGATAGGGTTGGCCTTTAAAATACATTTCAAAGAAAGTTTGAGGTATTGTTACGATGGATGAAGTGAAGCATTCGGCTGAGGATGGAAGGAATATTCGGGCCATCTTCTGCGATTTCGACTGGACGCTGTTCGACCACAACGCGGGCGATTTTAATCGACAGGGTGTGCTTGGACTCAGGGAGGCTCACGACCGGGGCGTGAAGCTCATCATCAACTCGGCTCGTACCTACCACTCCATCAAGGGCCTACACACCTTCGACCTGATCCCCTTCGACGGCTCTGTAGTCGCTAACGGCGGAGCCTGCATGATCGATGGGAGGACCCTCTATGCCGACTTCATTCCCGATGCTGACCGGGATGCCATCCTCTCCGAGCTCGACCGCCTGGGTCTGGGCTACAACCTCATCGGTCAGTACGCCACTTTCATCAAGGTCACCAATCAGGAGTATGTGACCGACTTCTATCGGGTCTTCAGAGAGCCTTACCCTCTCGATATCTCCCTCTATCAGGGCGAGAGCATCCTCTCGCTTCAGGTCTTCTCCCGCCAGGAGAGCGACCGTGAGCTCAGCGCTCTGGCCGCCCGCTACCACGTGACCTTCAATCGCTTCGCCGACACCAACGTCGAGATGTCGGCTAAGGAGTTCCTCAAATCCAAGGGCGTCGATACCATCTATCGACATCTGAACCTCAAGCCGGAGGAGGCCATGGCCTTCGGCGATGACCTCAACGACATCTCGATGTTCAACAAGGTGAAGTACAGCGTCTGCATGGGCAACGGCAAGCCCGAAGCCAAGCGGGCGGCCTACTATGTCACCGACCGGATCGAGGAGGGGGGCCTGTATAAGGCGCTCCGCCACTTCGGGGTGATCGGCTGAACATCTTCGAGCCAAAAATTAAAGTTTGAAAAAAGAGATGGGTGTGAACCCATCTCTTATTTTTTACATTCCCAGTTCGACTTTCCGAGCCTTCGCCAGCTCGCGGATCTCGCCCAGGTTGGGCACGGGCAGACCGCCCTTGCGCTCGACCTGGAGAGCTCCAGCCACGGCGGAGCAGGCTAGGGCGGACTTCAGCTGGGCCTCGGTGGCCCGGCGCAGGGAGAAGGTGTCGCTCAAGCCCTGAGCGCCCAGCCGGCCGATGAAGGCGCCGAAGGAGACGTCGCCGCAGCCGACGGCGTCGGCGACGCGGCGGGGTTTGACTCCCGGGGTGGTGAGCCGGCTGCCGTTACGCAGATACAGCTCCATCCCCTCAGAGCCCTTGGTCAGAAGGAGGAAGGTGAGGTTGGGGTACTCCTTCAAGAGGGTCTCGACGTCGCCGCCGGGGACGATTGAGCCGACCTCCTCCTCGGAGAGCTTAGCGATGTCGGCCAGGGCGAGGAAGTCCTTAGCTAGAGCCTCCTGGACGCCGGGCTCAAAGAGGGTGGGACGGAAGTTGGGGTCGAAGGTGACGACCATCCCCGCGCGCCGCGCCAGCTCGACCGCCCGCCTCTGGCAGGCGATGACATCGTCGTTGATGAGGCAGACGGTGCCGCAGTGGAAGAAGCCCGAGCGGTTGAACATCTCGGGCTTGAGCATGGTCGTCCTCATCGCCGCGAACGAGGCCTTGTCCTTGAAGAAGATGAACTGCCGCTCGCCGGTGTTAGGGTCGACCTGCACCTCGGTGTGGGCTAGGACGGCCTCGGAGTCGGTGAAGACCAAATCGGTCTCCAGGCCCTGGTCGATGATGACCCGGCGCATCCTCTGGGACGCCTCGTCCTCGCCCAGGCAGGTCATGATCGAGACCTGCAGCCCGAAGGTTCTGGCTTCCGCCGCCATGTTCAGGGGCGCTCCGCCCGCCCGCCGGTCGAAGCCCACGGGCGTGGGCACCCAGTCGTCCAACACTTCGCCGAAACTGATCAGTGAAACTCTCGCCATCCTGACATCCTCCATCCTTGAATCCGTGGCAATATCATAGCACCTAAAATATAGGTGTGGTATCGTTCCCATATTCTGAAAAAGCTAACCCGAGTTAAGTTGAGCGGAATTCGAAAAAACCTGGAATTTCAGGTATTTTGAAGGATTTTCAAAAGGGTTGGCTTCAGAAGAAGAGGCTTCTCAATCAAGTGAGTCACCGGTCTTGATAAAGCATGGTTGAGGTTTTATTGGAACCCCTTACATTTCTATTTTTTGGTGCTACTATTCATTAGGGCTAAACCCACGACTTAGGAGGAAACTCAATGGCTAAAACCAAGAAGCCCATCTCCTCGGTCACCGATTCCTGTGCTGGACCCACCCCGGTTCCCAAAGGATATAACCGCACTGAGCCTGGCATCATCGGGATGAATGCCGATCAGATGGTCGCCTACAACATCGCCAAATCCTTCTGCAACGTCTACCCTGAGGTCTTCAATCTCCCCCTTCTGGCCAAGAAGCTCAACATCACGGCTGAGGAGGCGGGCACGCGCATCAGGAGGATGCTCGCCAAGCATGAGATCATGCTGGTGAACAATCCCCAGGTCAACGTGTCCGGCTACGGTCTCTTCTACTGGGTCGTCAAGCTGAAGGCCGACGCCTCACCCGAGGCGCGCGCCGCCCTGACCAAGTGGTTCCAGGAGAACGACCAGATCTGCACGGGCTATCCCATGATGGCTGGCGGCGAGTTCGACTACTTCAACGGCAACCACATGCGTAACCTAGATAACCTCATCTCCGGCGTTCTGGACAAGTTCCGCTATCGGGACTGCATCGAGTGGGTGCACCTCTGCCCCATCCGCCGCCTGATCCGCGAGTCCCACGTCAACCAGTTCGACTGCCACGCCGACTTCCGCCACTACTTCTTCCCCGCCGAGCAGGTGACCAAGCTCTGCCGGATGCAGAAGGAGATGGACGCCATCGACTTCGGCATCATCGAGACCCTCAACAACTACGAGCACCCGCACGAGATGTTCGACGTCTCCGTCCTGGCACGCCTGTCCGGCCTCGATGCGGACAAGATGGCCAAGGACTTCGATTACACCGTCGAGCAGGTCCGCTGCCAGGTGCCGATGATCTACTTCAACTACGCCTCCCTCGGTCTGAAGATGCGTTTCTTCCTGGTCGACTTCTTCCCCTCGACCCTGACCGATGCCGGCGAGCAGGTCATCGACGAGCTGGCCAGCCGGCCCGAGTGGGTCAACATCTTCGACTTCGGCGATGCCCAGCACAACATCATCCTCTCCGCCTATGACGACCTGAACGATATGGATGAGCTGCGCCAGCTGATCCGCTCCCACTCCGAGGTCATGTCCATCCGCGAGGCGGTCTCCGACCACCAGTTCCGGCGCTGGACCTGCCGCCTGGATGCCGACAGCGGCATGTGGGAGGAGTGCGTGATGACCGACGACCTGTTCGTCGATCGCACCCTCGAGGATGACTTCAGCCACATCGTGGCTTCTAGAGAGGAGGATACTTCCAGATGAGGATCGAGAGAGCCCGTCCCTATGTCGTCAAGGCGCTGCACGCAGCGCTCAATCCCCGGTCGATCGCCGTCGTCGGCGCCAGCCGGAATCCCAACAAGGTCGGCTATCAGGTCTGCAAGGAGCTGATGGACTGGCACTTCAAGGGCGAGATCATCCCCGTCAACCCCCGGGCGACGGAGATCCTCGGCCTGAAGGCCTACCCCACGCTCAGGGATATCCCCCACCCGGTCGATCTCGTCTTCGTCGCCGTGCCGGCCCACCTGGTCAAGAGCATCATCGAGGATGCGGTGGCGGCCAAGGCCACCTGCGCGGTCGTGGCCACCTCGAACTTCAAGGAGACCGGCCGCGCCGACCTCCAGGATGAGATCACCAGCTACTGCCGCGAGCACAAGCTACCGCTGATCGGCCCCAACCTCGTCGGCCTGGGTTCGCCCTATGACAGCTTCAACTGCGGCTTCATCCCCTATCTGCCCATCCCCGGCCACGTCGGCATGATCTCCCAGTCGGGCGCCAACCTCCTCGCTGCGCTGGGCACCTCGCAGAAGGACCACTACGGCATGTCCTTCTTCGTCGGTCTGGGCAACAAGGCCGACGTCGACTTTGCCGAGTTCATCGAGTATGCCGACGAGGATCCTCACACCGGTTGCATCGGAATCTACGCCGAGGGCATCGACAGCCCCGAGGCCTTCGAGGCTTCGGCCAAGAAGGTCCACAAGCCCATCGTCGCCATCAAGGTCGGCCGCTCGAAGATCGGCGTCAAGGCCGCCTTCGCCCACACCGCCTCCGAGAACGCCGACCCCGACAAGTTCTTCGATGACCTCTTCGCCCGCGCGGGTGTCATCCGCGCCACCACCTGGCAGGAGTTCCTCGATATGACCCTGGCCCTGGGCATGATGCCTCCCGCCAAGGGCGAGAACATCGTCATGATCACCAACGGCGGCGGCGCGGGCCTGCTGGCCTGCGACCACTTCGAGCGCATCGGCTATCCTCTCAAGGAGCTCAAGGATATCTCCCCTGAACTCCGCGAGAAGATCAGGGCCTACATGCCCTCGTTCGGCTCGCCGCTCAACCCCGTGGACATCTCCGGCACCGCGGATGTCGTCTCCTATGAGGGCGCCTTCATGCAGGCGATGACCGACAGCCACACCGACGGCGTGCTCGGCGCCATCTGCCCCACGGCGGTGACCGACGTCCCCGGCGTGGCCCAGGCCGCAGTCCGCGTGGTCGAGGCGACCAAGGGTCTGAACAAGCCCTTCGTGATGATCTGCCAGGGCGGTCAGGAGTGCCAGGATGCGATCATGTACCTGCGCGACCATGATATCCCCGCCTATCCCACCGCCGAGCAGGCCGTCAACGCCATGGTGGCTCTGCGCCGCTACGGCGAGATTGCCAAGAGCAAGAAGTAGTTGAAATAATTCTTTAATTCTTCAACACAAAAAATAGGAGAACCGATCCGGTTCTCCTATTTTGATTTGCTTCAGTATTCAGCTACTTCTTGACGTTGCCGGAGGAGATGCCCGCCCGAGCCTCATCGAGAGGGAGCCAGTCGATGAAGCGCTCGATCTCCACGCGCCAGAAGTCCCAGTTATGGCCGCCGGGAAGCTCGTGCCAGGTCACCTCGGCGCCGTTGGCCCTCAGCATGTCGCGGAAGTGGACGTTGGAGGGGAAGAGCCCATCTTCGGTCGCGCAGGCCATGTAGATTTTGGGGAACTCGCTGGGTGCGATGCGCTTGGCCATGCGCTGGAAGCAGACGGTGGGGTTCCAGTCGGAGCGGAAGGCCTTCTTCGGGTCGGGGATGAACATCAGCTGCGCCCCGCTGCAGCTCTCCAGGGTCTCATAGATCTGGAGGGCTGATGAGAAGCCGCCGATGGCGCCGAAGGTGCGATAGTGCTTCAGGCCGTTGCGGATGGCGCCATAACCGCCCATCGACAGGCCGGCGATGAAGGTATCCTCGCGCCGGTGGGAGAGGGGGAACATCGCTCGGGTGAGGGCGACCAGCTCCCGGGTGATGAAGCGCTCGTAGTCATTGCCGGGCAAGGGCGAATCGACATAGAAGTTATTGTCGCCGCTGGGCATGACGACCGCCAGGTTGTGGGCCTCAGCCAGAAGGCGCAGCGGGGTATTGAGGACCCAGTCATTGCGGTCTCCCAGATAGCCGTGCAGGAGGTAGAGGGTCTTGAAGCGAGGGCTTCGAGAGGAGGTCTTTTCAGAGAAGTCGACGACCTTGTCGGAGGGGAGTATGACGTTGATGTCCACGGTCCGCTTGAGGGACTGCGAGAACAGATTCACGGTGATGAATGCCATTTCCAGTTTCCTTTCCGATGGATAGGTTAACACGTTAAACCCACATTGTTTCAGTTGAATAAAAGCGCTTTACTTCAAAGCTTTAGAAACCTTGTGATTTGTGGCTGACCTTAGGATTTTCCCTTCTTTTTCTAGTGAGTTTGGGTGGTGGTTAGAAGAACTGCGTCTGCACTTTATTCAACCCATGAAAGGGTTGTGTTAAATGTCTAAAACCGGAAAGCAAAGGTTATGAAAAGAGGGCGCCTAGCGCCCTCATAGCTACTTGGTGTCGATGGTCAGATCGGCGCACTCAGGCACGTGGCAGGCCTCGAAGTATCGCTCCTCGAGGGGAATCCACTTCTCCTTGAAGGCCTCGACATCGTTGTGGGTGGTTCGCCTCCCGATGCGCTTGAGCTGCTCCTTGCTCTCGACGGTCACGAAGATCCTGATGTCGTAGGAGTCTCTGAGACCCTCGTTCAGAGTGTAGGAACCCTCGATGATGTAGACCGGGCTCTGGGGCACATCCACGCTCACCCTGAAGGTCTTGGTCTGGCAGTCCCAGGCCTGATAGCTGACCTTCTCACCCCGCCTGATCGGGTCGATCACCTCGGCCTTGAGCCGCTCCCAGTCGAGATTCTCACCGGGGGTGGCCAGGCGCTCAGCCGTCCGCTGCTCGGGGCGGAGGAAGAAGTCATCCGCGTGGATGATGGGATAGCCGCGGGCCTCGCTGATACCCTGAGCCAGGGTGGTCTTACCCGCCCCGCAGCGGCCGTCGATGGCGACGATGAGAGGCTTCTCACCCAGTCTGGCATCGATGAGTGCAAGGACCTTCTCTACGTTTTTGGGGTCGGCCTTCTTGGGGTATCTGACCCGCTTGAGGGTCCGTTTCATCTCCATGACGCCGGTCCTCTCCAGAGCGAACATCACGACCGGGATGAGGACCAGCTGGAGGATGATGCCAGGGAAGGCGCTAGCGAAGGCGGAGGTGAGGAAGACCGACCAGGTCAGGGGATTGCCATTGATGGAAGTGAAGATCAGGTCGACGATACCCCAGACTCCGCGGCCGATGATCATGGCTGCCACCAAGGAGACATAGATGGCGAGGATATTCTTCTTATTGAAGAAGTGGTAGATGAGGCCGGAGAAGAGACCGTAGGCACAGAGCTCGAAGGCCATGGCCGCGGCGGTGGGGAAGATGGGAGGCATGCCCAGACAGAGGGAGCGCAACAGCGGGGTGATGAAACCGATGACTGCGCCCCAGGGCGCTCCGCAGATGAAGCCGCAGAAGAGGACGGGGATGTGCATCGGCAGGAGCATATTTCCAATCTCGGGAATCTGTTCCGTCAGGAAAGGGAGGACGAATCCCAGAGCTAGGAAGATGGCAGAGATGCAGAGATTGATGAGGAATCTCAGACGTTGGTTACGGGTTATCTTTTTCATAACGCGGTGATGATAAGCCCTGGAGGAAACTCTAGGTCAAGGATGTTTGAGGGGAGAAAATCTTAAGCCGAAAGAGTCAAACTAATGTTTAAATATGGTAGGTACATAAACAAAGCAACTTTAAGAAGAAGAGAGAAGTTATCGGAGCTAGTTGAGTGAATCTTCATTATTTCGTCCTGTTGCGGCTCAGTCTGTTCGAATTCAAGACTAGCGGAAATCGCAGTCGATTACATGGTCGTTGACCATGCCTATGGCCTGCATGAATGAGTAGATGATGGTGCTGCCGACAAATTTGAAACCGCGTCTCTTCAAGTCTTTGCTGATCTGGTCGGAGAGAGCGTCCTTCGCCGGGATTTCATCCTCGGATTTGAGCTGGTGATCGATTGGGGTGTCACCGACAAAGGACCAGATGTATCGGTCAAAGCTTCCGTATTCTTTCTGAATCTTCATGAATTCCTTGGCGTTGGTGATTGCTGATTCGATCTTCAGCCGATTTCGGATGATCCTCTCGTCTCTCATCAGCTCTTCGATCTTAGTCTGGTCATAGAGAGTGACCTTTCGATAGTCGAAACCATCGAAGGCAGCTCTTAGCGCCTCGCGCTTCTTCAGGATGGTCAGCCAGGATAATCCGGCCTGCATACCTTCGAGAATCAACATCTCAAACAGTTTAGTATCATCGTGAACAGGCTTACCCCATTCCCTATCGTGATAGTCCCGATAGAGGTCTGTGGTCGCCCATGAACATCTCTTTCGATTCGCCATTCTTTCTTCATCTCCTCCAAAACTTTCGAGTGCAGTCGTTATCCTTCGATTTCCGTGCCTATATTTTGAACTACTAGACATGTTTCTTATTGAAATGAGAAAAGAGAGAGGGAGGATTTGAGCTGAAATTTCCCCCACCTTGATTCAATAGATTAGAGTTGAACCTCAGAGATTTATTCTTATAGAAAGACAAATATGTAAGATTAATTTTTTAAATATTTGAAAGAAAAACCCTTGGGAAAAGGAATAAGAACTAATGGATAGGGGAAGCGCGATATAAAAATCTTTCCAATTATCAAAGCGTCAGAGGAAC
>CALVYN010000011.1 GCA_944372245.1 uncultured Bacilli bacterium | reverse complement strand
ACCCCCTATTCTATTAAGGGACGGGGGGAACTTAAGAAAGCTGGCCAGCTTTCTTAAGTTCGATTGCACTATACATGCATACAGAAAGGCACATATTAAAGATGGAAATCCTCTTGCAGAAGTCTATGAAATCAAAAAAGGCCCTTTTAGGGCCACAGAGGAATATTCTGAAACCGTGTAGGTACTGGTTAGCTAACGGAAGACGATCAGCGCCTCGCCCTCATCGATCTGGGCGGGTTCGCTCGCGCGGGGCTGAGAGTCGGAGTCGACGGGAGAGAAGGCGAAACCGAAAGCCACGCCGGTCAAAACGGCCAGCGTCACGATACCGGCGATGATGATGGTCCAGAGGGTACGGCGATTTCCAATCTTTTCTCTCTTCGTGTTCATACTGTCTCATCTCCTCTCGATCACGCGCAGCTTGGCGGGTTCGGAGCGAGGGTTGAACTCGAGCTCCTGGCGGCTGGGCACGATGGGTTTGCGAGTCACGATCCGATAGTCGGATCGGGCATCGGGGGTAGGGGGAAGGAAGCGGGAGACCTCCGCCCGGGGGCAGAAGCTCTCGAATAGATGCTTGACCTGAGCATCGTCGTCAGAGTTGAAGGTGATGACGGCGCAGCGGCCACCGGGTCTTAAGAACTCGATAGCCTGACGGATGGCCACCTCCATCTCCTCGCGCTCGTTGTTGACCTCGAAGCGGATGGCCATGAAGGTCTGCTTGGCCGGGTGGCCGGGTTTGTGGAGCACCCTCGCGGGGAGGGCCCGCCGCACCGCGTTGACCAGGTCCATGGTGGTCTCGAAGGGGCGGATCTGGCGCATGCTGACGATGCTCTCCGCGATGGCGCGGGCGTGGCGCTCGCCGCCGTAGTCCTTGAGGATCCGCTCCAGCTCGGCCTGGGAGTAGGTGTTGACCACGTCCTTGGCGGTCAGCTTCTGGCTCTGGTCCATCCGCATGTCCAAGGGGGCGTCATAGCGGTAGGAGAAGCCGCGTTCGGGATCGTCGAACTGGGGGGAGGAGACGCCGGTGTCGAAGAGGATGAAGTCGGCTCCGGAGACATCCTCCTGCTTTAGCAGGTCGATGGCGTGGGCGAAGTCGATGCGGAAGCAGCGGAAGCGGCCGGGGTAGTACTCCTGGAGGAGCTCGCTGGAGGCCGAGATGGCCTCGGCGTCCCTATCGATGCCATAGAGCATCGCGTCGGGGCACTGACCCAGCATCTGGCAGGCGTGGCCCGCCCGGCCCAGAGTCATGTCGACGATGATCTTGACATTCTCCACCGGAGGCATATTCTCCAGCACCTCGCTGGCCAGCACGGGGATGTGGACCGCGGTCTGGGTCGCGCCTAGCGTCTGTCGGGTTCCAAGAAAGTCTGAGCTAGACATGACAGATCCTCCTCATCCTTGGGCAGATTCGCCTCGAAGGTGGCGGTATCCCACACCTCGATGTGGTCGCCCGCGCCCACCAGGGTGACATCGTGGGTGATGCCCACGCAGCTCATCAGATTGCGGGGCAGGATCACGCGCCCATGAGCGTCGACGTTCAGCTCGGCGGAGTGGCCGAAGATCACGCGCTTGACCCGGCGGGCGTTGGCGTCGAAGTTGGAAACCTTCTCGAGTTCGCCGATGAACTCGTTGAAACCCGCCGCGGTGTACAGCGAGAGGTTGTGGTCGAAACCGAGGGTGACGATGACCTTCGTCCCGAAGATCTCGCGGTCTTTACGCGGGAGGACGAGCCTGAGCTTGTCGTCGAGCGTATGGTTCGATGTGCCAAGAAACATACCGAGGCTCCTCCTCCGCTCCAAAATATACCACTCTACCGCCCCAATCGTTCCACTTTCTTACACAAATCTCTTTAATAATTTCAAGAGCCAAAATGATGCATGGATAAAAAAGGGCACCCTGCCGGGGCAGAGTGCCTAAAAACGCTATCTTTTTAACTATTTTTTGCTATTTTTGCTTCCCAGTGCCTGCTCGAAGGGATTTTCTCCCTTCTTGCTCGAAGCGAGGCGGCGATTGTATTCATCCTCGCTGATCACCTCGAATCCGTCACCCTCATAGCTCGCCTCGGGGTTGGAGGAATACCGGGAGGGAACCGAGGAGAAGAAGAGGGCCAGAGCGGTGGGTTTGAGGTCGTAGCGGCCCCGCTCGTCGGGCATCACATCCGCCATATCGGGGTCCTTGGACAGCGAGAGGTCGGCCCAGTCGGAGCAGTCGAGGTAGGTCAGCTTGAGGGTCGCCTCGTCGATGAGAGCGACGCGGGAGTCGACCTGCATGGTGCAGACGATGCAGTCGTCGAGCACCTTGAAGATGCAGGTCACCTGGGCGGTATCGTTCTCCAGCCCCTCGGCTGCGGGCACCGCAGTCAACTCCTGCTTGGAGATGAGCAGTGGGAAGATGTGGACCTCGGTGCGGCCGCTGCGCAGAGAGCGGGGGTCGAGCCAGAGCTCGTCGGAGGCGGGGTGGATGATGCGGCCCTCGCGGTCACGGGTCACCCCGGCAGTCTTGGTGTTCTCGTTATTCATATCTATCACTCCTCATCCAGGTGCGGGATGTCGCGCATCAAGCCCCTGGCTCTCATATCCTCGGCCACCATCAGCAGCACGCGCCTACATTCGGGATGGGCCGCCTTGGCCAGGCGCAGCTCAAAGATGTGCTTCCACTCCCTGAGCGAGGCGGTGATGCAGAGATCGGCCTTCAGCGCGGTGGGCAGAGCCGCCCGGGCCTGCTGGGGCTGAGCCCCGGCGGCCAGAAGGGCGAAGTAGGAGGTCCCCGCCGCCTGGAAGGCGCCATCGTAGAGGGCCGCCCGGCCGGGCTCGTCGTAGTCCAGAGGCCTGATGATGCTGATGCGGTTCTCGAACTTGTCCTTGCTGTAGTTGCAGTAGCGGGTCGACTCCTGCGCAAAGGAGCAGAGGCGGTGGCGGACCAGCTCGTGGGTCACGCCGCGGTCGGTGGTCAGAAGGTAGCTGGCCGCCAGGTGCTTTTCACTAATCTCCCGGGGCAGGGTCGCCAGCTCGGCATCGGTCAGCGGCTCTGGGTCATAGGGCGAGGCCATCGAACCGGAGGTCGGAATCAGCCCGACCAGCTCGGCCGGCAGGGATTTGACCAGGGTCGAGATGACCTTGCGGGCGTGAAGGTCGGTGGCGTCGGCGTTCTCCAGGATCACGCGCAGGGAGAAGGAGGCAATCAGGCGCCCCTGATAGACGTCGTAGGTGATGAAGGGGTTGTTGAAGCAGCGGAAATCGTCGAGGGCGAAAGCCGAGCAGGCCGCGTGGAAGATGTAGTGCTCCACCATGGCTAGGTGCTCGTTCTTGATCAGGCGGCCGACGAAGGCCAGATTGCTCTCGTGGTCCTTGGGCGCGACCTTGTAGCAGTTGTGAGCCACCATGGCGATCCGGTCGATAGGGTCGGCCAGATCGATGAACCGCGCGGCAGGCTCGACGTAGACGAAGCGGGATTCCACGGCCTACTCCTTCCCCGTGCGCAGCTTGAGGGGCAGCTTGGCGGTGATGGCGGTCACCACCGCGGTCACCGCCTGCTCGACCTCCTCGTTGCGCAGGGTCCGATCGTCGGCGCTGAAGGTCAGAGAGATGCCGATGGACTCGGCACCGCTCCGCTTGTCGCTGTAGCGGTCGAACAGCTCGACGTCCTTGAGAAGCTTGGAGCCGGTCCGGGCCCGCTTGACGATCTCGGCATAGCTGGCCTCGCCGAGGATATCGAAGGAGAGGTCGCGCCGGACGGTGGGATGGACGCCGAAGGGCTGCTGCTTGGTCCGACCCGAGCGCACGGCCAGCAGGGCGGAGAGATCCGCCTCCAGGATCAGGTAGGGGCGCTCGAAGGTGGCGGGAGTCAGCTCGCCGAAGGTGCAGATCACCTGCTTGCCCAGCAGGACGTCCGCGCTCATGCCGGGATGGAAGGCGGGATTGGTCGAGCGGACCAGACGCAGGCGCGACTCGGCGATGCCGAGGTCGCGGATGACCGCCTCGAAGATGCCCTTGAGGTCGAAGAAGTCCCAGGGGCGTGAACCCTTGCGGTCCTGGTCGAGCTTGGCGCCCAACAGGCCCACGCAGAGCAGCTCGCGCCGTCCGTTGGGGGAATCGGTCGCCGAGATCTCGTACAGGCCCAGGTCGTCCTGCTGGCGCGCGGCGTTGCGCTCGAGGATGCTGACCATGGAGGGCACCAGGTCGATGCGGACGAACTCGTGATCCTTGGTCAGGGGGTTCAAGACCCGATAGGCCTTGGCCGAGTCGAAGCACCGCACGCTCTCCGACATGGCCTGGCTCTCGAGGGTGAAGGAGATGATCTCGTCCAGACCGAAGCCCTCGAGGGTGTGGCGAATCTCGTTGACCTGGCGCTGGGTCTCAGTCAGGCCGCCGCGGGTCAGAGGCAGACCCTCGTAGGTCAGAGGCACCCGGTCGGCCGGATAGAAGCGGAAGACCTCCTCGTCGATGTCCGCCTGCTGGTTCAGATCGGTGCGCCAGAAGGGGCCGACGACCTTCTCGTCGCCGACCCTGGCGATGCCCAGAGCCTTCAAGACCGCATCGACCTCGGCCTCAGTGTAGGAGGTACCGAGGCGGTGGTTGAGACGCTCAGTGGAGAAGGTGAAAGGTTGGTTATCCTTAACGCCCTTGCCGTCATCGCTGAAACTTCTCAGTTCGGAATCGGGGAAGAGGCGCTTGAGCTCAGCGACAAAGACCTCGGTGGCATAGCGGCACATCCGCGGGTTGACACCCTTGCCAAAGAGGATGGAGGAGGCGGAGGAGACGCCCAGCCTGGCCGAGGTGTGGCGGATGGTGGCATGGTAGAAGGAGGCCGCCTCGACCGCGATCCGGCGGGTGGAGGCGTCATCCTTGGACGACTCGCCACCCAGGATGCCGGCCAAACAGAGGGGCTGGCCATCCGAGCCGTCGATGGTCAGATCGGTCGGCTGGATGGTGTAGGACTTGCCATCGAGCGCTGAGAACTCACCGGTGTGGCCCTCGCTGGCGGCAAAGGTATCGGTGTGGGCCCGGTCCATGTCATAGATGTGGAAGGGCTGGCCAGTCAGAAGCATCACGTAGTTGCCCAGGTCCACGATCGGGGAGATGGGACGGTGCCCCGAGAGCTCGAGGTAGCGGTCGATGCGGGCCAGCTCGGTCCGGTCGACCCTGCTGCCCAGATCCGCGGTCAGGATGTCCAGCTTGGCGCAGTCATCGGTGTTGTTGATGGCCCGGATGCTGTCGGAGAGATTGGAGAGGTCAGCCCGCTGGGCACCGAGGAACTTCCTTCCCATCAGGGCCGCAATCTCGCGGGCGATGCCCAGGTAGGAGAGGCAGTCGGGACGGTTGGGCAGGACGTTGATGTCGATCAGCACGTCCTCATAGCCCAGGTGCTTGAGAATCTCGGTATCGCCCGCGGGATAGTCTCCCAGGTCGTGGATGCCCTTGACCTCGCAGGGGGGCAGATACTCGGCCGGGACGCCCAGCTCGTTGAGGGCGCAGCACATGCCGTTGGACTCGACGCCGCGGATGACGCCCGCCTGGATGGTCTTGCCCAGCGCGGGCAGCTCGCAGCCTGGCAGGGCGACGATGACCGACATGTCAGCCCGGGCATTGGGGGCGCCGCAGACGATCTGGCGCACGCCCAGCTCGGGGCCGCAGTCGACCTTGAGGACGTGCAGGTGGTCGGAGTCGGGATGGTTCTCGCAGGCGAGGATCCGACCCGAGATCAGCTTGGAGGCCTGCGAGGCAGGACGGTGATCCTCGACCTCGAAGCCGGCGAAGGTCAGTCGCTCGATCAGCGCCTGAGCGCTGATACCCTCGAGGTCGACCAGCTCGCTGAGAAGATTGAGTGAGAAGACCATAGTTACCTCCTATCTCTTGCCGAACTGCTTCAGGAAAGGCAGATCGTCCTGGTAGAAACGATGGATGTCGTCGATGCCGTACAGCAGCATGGCCATACGGTCGATGCCGATGCCGAAGGCGAAGCCCTGATACTTCTCGGCATCGATGCCGTTGAGGCGGAAAACGTCGGGGTTGACCATGCCCGCACCCAGCACCTCGATCCAGCCCGAGCCCTTGCAGAGGCCACAGCCCTTGCCGTGGCACTCGAAGCAGGAGACATCGCACTCGATGGAGGGCTCGGTGAAGGGGAAGAAGGAGGGGCGGAAGCGCGCTTCAGCCTTGTCGCCGAAGAGATACTTGAACATGTCGGTCAGAGTCCTCTCCAGGTTGGCCAGGCTGGCGTCCTCGCCGATGCACAGGCCCTCGATCTGGCCGAACTGGTGCGAGTGGGTCGCATCGTTGTCGCGGCGATAGACCTTGCCGGGGCAGATGATCTTGAAGGGCAGCTCGATGGTGTGGTCCTGCATGGTGCGCGCCTGGACGGGCGAGGTGTGCGAGCGTAGCAGGTTGCCGCCCTCGAGGAAGAAGGAGTCCTGCATGTCCCGAGCGGGATGGTCAGCGGGGATGTTCAGACACTCGAAGTTGAAGTAGTCCGACTCGACCTCGGGGCCGTCCTTGACCACGTAGCCCTGGCCGACGAAGAAGTCGGTCAGCAGATTGACCACCTTGGTGTAGGGGTGCACCGTGCCGGTGACCGGGCCGTGGCCGGGCAGGGTGATGTCGACCCTCTCCCGCTCCAGCTTGGCCGCCAGCGCCTTGGCCTCCAGGGCCTCGTGGGCCGACTGGAAGATTGCCTCGACCTGGCTGCGGGCCTCGTTGACACTCTGACCGAAGGCGCGCCGCTGGTCGGCGGGCACGTCCTTCATGCGGGCGAAGAAGGCCGCCAGGGGTCCCTTCTTGCCGAGATATTTCGCACGCAGGGCCTGGAGAGTGGGGATGTCGCTGACACCCGCCGCCTCCGCCTGGGCCTGCTCGACGACCTGTTTGAGCTCGTTATCCATTAGATGTCTCCTCACTTGAGCTGCGAGAGCAGGCTGTTGGCCAGCTCCGCGGCTCGCTGATCGTTGTCGTCCTCTTCCGTCGCCTTCTCCGGCTCGGCCGGGCTCTCCGCCTCAGCGGCGGCCTCAGCAGCGGTCTCCTCCAGCTGGGCAGCCTCGCTGGCACTGTCACCATCCTCAATGGTGTCGTTGAGGTCGGCAATCGTGGAATTAGCCTCGTCGAGCGCCGCCTTGAAAGCCTCGTTATCCTCTTTCAGCTGATCGATCTGCCGCTTCAGCTCGCTCTCGGAAGCCTCGCGGCTCGCCTTGAGGTCCGCGGCTTCGGACTGGGCCTGAACCAGCTGATCATTCAGGTCAGCGACTGCTTTCTCGCGCTCGGCCTTGGCCGCATCCAGCTGCTTCAGAGCCTCATCCTTCTCGCTCTGGAGGGAGCTCAGCTGGCTCTTGGTCGCCTCGAGCTCGGACTGGAGCCTCTGGGATTCCTCATCCTTAGTGGCATTAACAGCTGCGAGGTTGGCTTCAGCCTTGGCCTTCGCCTCCTGGGTGGAGCTCAGTTCATCCTGAATCTTGGAGGCGTCAGCCTTAGAGGCCTCCAGCTCCTCTTTGAGCTTGGAGATCTCCTGCTTAGCCGCCTCCAGATCATTCTTGAGAGTCTCGCCGTCAGCCTGGTTCTGCTGGGCCTGGTCGAGCTTGGTCTGGAACTCGTCCTGGAGCTTGGCCAGCTCCTGGTTAGCCGCAGCCAGGTCCGCTTCGGCCTTGGTCTTAGCCTCTGTGACGGAATTCAGCTCGCTCTGAACATTGGAAGTCTCAGTCTTGGAAGTCTCCAGCTCTTCCTGGAGCTTAGCGATCTCCTGCTTGGCGCTCTCGAGGTCACCCTTGAGGGATTCGCCATCAGCCTGATTCTGCTGAGCCTGATCCAGCTGGGCTTGGAACTCATCCTGGCGCCTATTGAGTTCCTCATTCGCCGCCGCCAGATCAGCTTCGGCCTTGGTCTTAGCCTCTGTGACAGAGTTCAGCTCATCCTGAACCTTGGAGGCCTCAGCCTTGGAGGTCTCCAACTCTTCCTGGAGCTTGGCGATCTCCTGCCTGGCGGTCTCAAGGTCAGTCTTGAGGGTCTCGCGGTCGGTCTGGCTCTGCTCAAACTCCTTGAGCTTGGCCTCGAACTCCTCCTTGAACTTGGAGAGTTCCTCCTCGGCGGCCATCTGATTGTCTTCGGCCTCCATCTGCGAATCCTGAGCGAGATGGAGCTCGTCCTCCATCGAGGAGACCGTCGCCTTGTAGGTCTCGATCTCCTCCTGGAGCTTGGCGACCGCCTGCTTGGCCGCCTCCAGGTCCCGTTTCAGAGACTCATCGGCGGTCTGGTTCTGCTGAGCTTCATCCAGTTTAGCCTGGAGCTCGTCCTGGCGTCTGCGCAGTTCATTGACGGCGGCATCGCGCTCCTTCTCCAGGTTGGCGATCTGCTCGTTCAGTGCCGCCTCGCCGTCCTGAGCGTCAAGGGCGACCGCTTGGATGCGGGCCTCGTAGTCGGACTTGGCCACGGTCAGCTCCGCAACCTGGTCCTTCAGCTTGTTCGCCTCGTCGAAGCTCAGGATCAGGCGCTGCTGGTAGGACTCGGCCCGCTTGACCTGATCGTCGCGCTGGCTGGTGACCTCGGTCAGCTGGGCGTTGAGCGCATCCAGCTGGCTCTGGCTCTGAGCGGCCGACTTGAGGTTGTCCTGCTTGAGGAGGTTCAGCTCCTGGCGCAGCTCGGCCAGCTCGCTGTCGGCGTCGCTGACCGGAGCGGAGGAAGCCTCAGCCAGTTGGGCCTTCAGCTTCTCCTGGGCGGAGTGGAGGGCGGCCAGCTCATCCTTGGCCGCGCTGAGGGCGACCTGGTTCTCGTTCAGGCTCTGCTGCCAGGCGGTGCGCTCGCGGTCGAAGTCGGCCGTGGCGGAAGCCGCTTCCTCCTGGGCCGCGGTCAGGTCGGCCTGCATCTTCTCGTTCGACTCCTGGTCGGAGGTGTGCTGCTGGTTGAGGCGGGCAATCTCCTCCTTGGCCTCCTCCAGCTCCTTCTCCCGCTCGGCCAAGATGCTGTTGTCGACCGAGGCCTGGGAGGTCTGAAGCGCGGTCATGCGGTCGTTGAGGTTGGTGATCTGGTTCTCCAGCTCGACGATGCGCTGCTCGTAGGAGCGGCGGGAATCCTCCCAGGCGATGGCGTCGGCGTTGAGGGCGCTGACGCGGTTGCGCGCGGTCTCCAGATCCCGCTCTAGGGCCGCCTTGGCGGTGAAGACCTCGAGGTACTTGGCCTGGGCCTCCTTGGCCGAGGAGGAGAGGGCGTCGACCTTGCGCTGGAGGTTGTCGTTGGCGTGGATGACCTGGTTGAGCTTGGCGTTCTCGCTGGTCAGCTCGTCGATGCGGGCCTGGGCCTTTGCCAGCTTCTGGGCGTCGACGACCGAGGAGATGGGGGCGGGCTGGAGCGGGGTCATCGAGCCCGAGAGAAGGTTGGAGATGAACTGGGGCAGGATGTCGGCCGGGGTGGGCTCGGGCTTCTTGGCCTTGTTGCCCTCGGGCTCGACGCTGTCGGCCTGGGTCTCCTCGGGGAAGGCGGTGCAGACCGCCGCGACCATGATCTCCTTCTTCAGCCGCTCGTCGATGTTCTGGCCGAAGATGATCTGCTGGGCGCCCTTGGCGTGCTTCTTGATTGTCTCGACCGCGGCCTCGACCTGGTCCAGGGTGGTATCGGGCGAGCAGGTGATGTTGACCAGAACGCGGGCGCAGGTGCTGGCGGCGGTCTCTAGCAGGGTGGCCGAGATGGCGGCCAGGGCCGCCTCCTCCGCCCGGTGCTCGCTGGTGGAATCGCCAAAGCCGATGACGGCGAGGCCGGCGTTGTGGAGGATGGTGCGGATGTCGGCGAAGTCGACGTTGATGCGGCCGTGCTCATTGACCAGGTCGACGATGGTCGACACGGTCTTGGAGAGGATGCCATCCGACTCCTTGTAGGCGGCGTCGGAGGGCTTCTTGCCGTAGTTGACCAGGACCTTGTTGTTGGAGACGACGATGTAGGCGTCGACCACCTCGCGCAGGTCGGTCAGACCGCGGGTGGCGCGGGTCGCGCAGTCCGTGCCCTCGAAGTTGAAGGGCTTGGTGACCACCGCGACGGTCAGAGCGCCGGCATCGAGGGCGCACTTGGCCACGATGGGGGCCGCGCCCGTGCCGGTGCCGCCGCCCATGCCGGCCGCCACGAAGACCATGTCAGCGCCCTTGACCTGGGAGCGGATTAGGTCGATGGTGTCGAGCGCCTCGCGCTTGCCACGCTCGCTGTCGCCGCCGGCGCCGAGACCGGACTTGCCCAGGAGGATCTTCACCGGGGCCCGGCAGTCGCTCAGGGCCTGGGCGTCGGTGTTGATGCCGACGAAGGAGATGCCCTTGATCCCGTCCTCGATCATCTGGTTGACGGCGTTGCAGCCGGCGCCACCGACGCCGATGACGACGATCTTGGCGTGGCCGAAATCGCGCCGGAGCGCCTCCTCGGTCAGGGGCTTGTCGACGTCTTTGGCGAGGATCACGCTCTCCTGTCTCACCTCGTTATCTGCCATGGCTCTCACCTCCACTGATGTTCATCCTGGTCAACGTATCGGTCCGCCCATGGATGGTGGGCAGGCTCTCGTTCTCCTCGCGCCGGTACCAGCTGGTATCCGTCAGCATCTGGATGCCGCCCAGCAGCCCCATCTGGGTCGCCTGGCGCGCCCCGATCATCGTCGGGTTGATCCCCTGGGTCTGCCGCCCGCTGAGATGGGCGAAGAGGGTATCCAGACCCCGGATGTCGACGCCCGAGCCCACCAGGAAGATCGGTGCGTCCTCGGGGAAGCCCTGGGCCATCCTCACCAGCGGGGCCAGGACGGTCGCCCCCGCCCGCTGGCAGGCGTGGCGGAAGGCCTTGAGCCCGAGGTTGTCCACGATGGGGAAGTCCCGGTGCTCGGCGCCGGCCAGGTCGTAGATCTCCAGCTGCTCGAGGATCTGCTGGGGCTTGAGCTGCCCGTTCAGGTTGCTGCTGGCCTGGCTCATTATGGCGTCCAGGCCCGGGCTGGTGAGCGAGGTGCTGGGCCAGCGCTGGACCAGGGTCAGCTGGGCGTAGCGGGGCTCGACCTCCAGAAGGCCGTAGTAGCTCTTCTCCCGGCTCTCGCTCGGACCGATCTCCCGCAGGAGAGCCAGGGTGGCCGGCTGGAGCCGCACCCGGGTCAGGCCGGCCTGGTCGAGGGCCTGGCGCAGGGGTTGATACTCCTCCTCGGGGTAGTTGGCCCGAGCGGCCACCGCCTTGAGCGCGTGGCAGGCGTAGCCCAGCGGCAGGCTAGAGAACATCCGGCTCTCCCGTTTCTCCCCGCCGTCGGTGATGGGCTCGTAGGCCAGGGGCGCCGGGGGCAGGCAGACCCGCTTGCCGGCCTGGATCGCCTGCTGGGTGTGCCCCATGAAGCTCCGGATGATCTCCCGCCCCATGGCATCGGTCACGCTCCGCTCGATCAGGCGGGTCTGCATGGTCAGAACCTCGATCCGAGCCCGGTCGGAGGGGAGGAGGTAGATCATCGCCTCGGGCGCCTGCCCCAGCTTCTCCACGCAGGCGGCGCGGGCGGCCTGGATGGCGCTGACCACGGCCGCGGGATCGTCCGGCGCGGCCAGGGGGACGTGGAGCGAGAGCAGCGGCGAGACCCGCTCCTCGCTGACAAAGCCCGCCAGTCCGCAGAGCACTCCTCCGCGCGCCTGGAGGGCGAGCTGATAGATCTGTGTCATGCCTCATTCCTCCCCATCGTCCCAGATGACGCCGTAGCGCCCCGAGTCGATCTCGACAAATCGCAGCTGGAAGAAGTTGCCCTGGGTCCAGCTGTCCAGCGCATCCCTGGTCGGCCGGTGCTGGCCCGCCGCCGGGTCGAGGCTCTCTAGGGCCTGGCCGATCGAGCCCAGCATCTCCTCGCCGTCGAGCTTGTCCAGGTCGGCCGGCGCCAGGCGGATGCGCGCCCCGTTGGCCACCTCGGGGAAGGCGACGTAGAGATAGAGCTGGCCCTCGCTCTCCAGCGCCCCCTCCAGGTAGGTCGAAGCCAGGATGGACGGGTCGATGGGCGCCAGGTCCAGAAGGGTCTGGGTCAGGGCATCGCCCACAGCGTAGTCGTACCCGTTGATGGTGCCGCTGGGCACCGCTACCAGATTGAAGCCGCTCAGGTCGGGATAGGCGGCCTTGAGCTCGGGCGCCGCCGACTCGTAGGATGCGCCCGAGGACAGGTAGCATCCCAGGCTCCCCGAGGCGTCCCTCACCGCGGCCAGGGGATAGACATCCTGGAAGCTGAGGCGGCAGGAGAAGGGGCCGATCTCGACCTCGGGCGCAGGCGAGGGGGCGACAAACCAGGCCTGGGACAGGTTCTCCTCCAGGGTCTTGGCCGAGGTGAACATGCAGTACTCGCTCCCCTTGACCCCCATGCCCTCGAGGATCATCTCCCGGGTCAGGGGCCGCTGGGCCGACTCGTGGCCGTCGGGCGCTAGGCCGAAGAGGTGGCTGGTCACCACGTAGGAGCTGATGCGGGCCTGGGGCACCAGAAAGCAGGTGGCGAAACCCGCCAGGACCAGGGTCGCCAGTCCGGCGGTCAGACCGAGGCGGATCCGGAGCCAGAGACCCTTGCGGTGTGCGATCTCTGCCGGATGGTAGAAGCTGTTGTTGTCCATGCGATGAGCCTCTTTTTATCCAGATTTAGATTATAGAGTTTAGGTAGGTTTCTAGAGCCAAAAATACTGATAAAAAACACCCCCGAAAACGAGGGTGTCAGATCGCATCCTTCTCGACCTTGAGGCGGGCCCGCTCGATCTCGGCCAGACGGCGCACGTGGTCCGCCACCGTGGAGAAGACCTTGATGAAGGTGCGCCGCTCGGCGGCGGGGATCCTTCTTAGGAGCATCACCAGGGAGACCATGCGGGCCAGGTTGATGTCCATCGTGGCGTTGCGCATGCTGCCCTTCTCGGCGCGGATGGCCGAAAACAGCACGTCGATGCAGCCCTGGAGATGGCGCACGTCCATGGTCTCGAAGAAGTCCTTGGTCATGCGCTTGACCCCGTAGCTGATCCTCTGAAAATCCGAGCGGACGATGGAATCGCCCTGGACGCACCAGTTGTACAGGTCGTGCTGGAAGAACAGGGAGGATCGGGAGAGGATCGGCGTGTAGGGGGCCGGGTTGTACAGGATCATGCCGATGATGCTCTGGCAGGGCGCATAGGCGAAGGTCCGATCGAGGAGGGAATCCCGGTCCAAGACCGTGAAGACGTCGTGGCGAAAGCCCGGGGCATCGAAGATGTAGACGGCCTTGATGCTCCTCTTCAGCCGCTTGGGCAGCTTGCAGGCGGCATAGCTGGCGAGGTTGCCGCCCTTGGAGTGGCCCCCGATATAGAAGGCCTTGACCTTGGGCAGGCTGTCCATCGCCTCGCGGGCATACTTCAGAGCCCGCTTGTGGGAGGGGATGATACCCAGAAAGGCCAGGTCGAAGTCCTCGCGCCAGCCCGAGAGGCTGCCGTCGGTCCCGCGGAAGGAGATGTAGGCCGTCCCGTCCGGCAGGAGCAGGGTCATCGCGGCGAACTGCTCCACGCTCTCCTCGGAGAAGAACGACTGGTAGCCCGTCACCGCGATATTTCCGAACCTTCTGGTTTCCTTGATTGCTTGCATCAGATGTACATCTTCAGCCTGAAGAATAGAGATGGCATCTGTTTTACTGAGCTTTAGATAAGTATCTCCGATATCTTTAATTTTGACTTTAGAGCGAAAATCGGTCGGGGCAAGACCCTCGAGATAGAGGTAGGCGACCCTGGAGAGGATCAGGGCGTCCACCTCGGTGAAGGGGGCGCGCACGCCGATGGTCCTATCGCCCTTGGCGGCGATATAGGTGAAGATGTCGCCAAAGGAGCTGCGCCTGGTTACGCGCAGGGACCGAGCGGGGTTAGCCTTCACACCGGGATACTCTCTCCTCATATCCCACCTCCTCTCGATGCATAAACCTAATTCTAAACCAGGAAGGACGACTACAGGGTGCCCTTGAATTCGGGATAGGTGCGCCCGCGGAAGACGTTAGCCACCAGATCACCCTCGATCTCGACCCGGCCCGGGGTCAGATCGTTCACCTGCTTCTCGCAGTTGAAGATGACCAGGCGACCGCCGCCCTCCAGGCTGACGAAGCAGTGGCCGTTCCTCAGACCCGCCTTCAGGCGGGAAGCATCGATGGAGAGGTACATCCGGGGCAGCTCAAAGCCCGTCCCAAAGGGCTCCAAAGACTTCAGATCAGCCAGGCCGCTGAGGGAGACCATGTCCTCGTCCAGCCTGACGCGGGTGCGCTCCACAGGTGTGGACCGCTCGCCGATCTCTTCATTCAGCCTGGCCAGGAAGTCGTCCTTCATCGCCCGGGGCAGGGTCAGGCCGCAGGCGGCTTCGTGACCGCCGTGGTCCTTGAGAAACGGCATGATGAAGGGCGAGTTCAAGACCTTGTCCAACCCCAGCCCCTCCGGGCCGCGCAGGCTGCCGATGAGATCTCCCTTCTCGATCGAGGAGGGGGCTAGGACCAGAACCGGCCGGGGCTGGTCGAGCTGGCGCAGCACCGCGTTGGCGATAAGGCCGGTCAATCCGGAGGGGATCGGGGGTTCCTGACCATCCAGGTCCACAACCACCACCCCCTGGTTCGAGCTGTCAGAGACCAGGCTGGTCGCCCTCTTCACCAGGTCCTTCTTGACCTGGTTAGCCTCCTTGATCTTGAGGGCATAGCCCCTGATGCGGGCCAGATCGGTCTCAGTCAGGAAGCTCGCGCCCCAGTTGGGTTTCAGCCCGCCCCAGACTCGAGCCACGGCGTTGAGCTGGGAGTTGAGGGAGAAGTTGATGTCGTGATAGGTCACCTCGTTTCCAGGCTGATAGCCATCGAGAAGGTAGGAGAAGCGGTAGGCGAGATTCTTCGGGCCCTGCTTCAGCCCAGCCTCGAGGAGTTTCCTGCCGACCTTGGCCAGGGACAGGTTGGGCGGATTGCGCAGCGACATGCAGTCGGAGAAGACGGCCAGACTGGCCAGGATCTGGAAGTAGTCCAGATGCTGGGCGATGGTCGCCTCGTCCGCCACCTGCATTCCCCGCTCACCCAGCTCCTTTAGGAACTCCTTGTCCCCGAGGATCGAATCAGCCCAGAGGAGAGCTAAGAAGGCTGCCGAGACGTCGTTTCGATGGTACATGCAGCCCAGCGGGCCGAAATCGGGCAGGTTACCCCGCTGCTCCTCGTGGTGGTCGAGGATGACATAGTAGATGCCGTGTTCAGCCAGGAAACGGCACTCGCGCCGCTTGGTGATGCCGTTGTCCGTGGCGATCAGAAGGTCGTAACCCTTGGCCTGCATCTGCTCTAGGACAGCCAGGTTCAAGCCGTAGCCGTTCTCGTACCTCGAGGGGATGAAGAAGCCGGGCTTGGCGACGCCGAGGAGCTTCAGGGTCAGGTAGACGATGGAGACCGAGGTCAGACCGTCGACGTCGTAGTCGCCGTAGATGACCGGATGGCAGCCCTCCAGCAGCCGCTGCTGGACGCCCTCCACCGTCTGGCGCAGGTCGAAGGCTGAGCTGAAGCAGCTGTTCTCATCCTTCATCTGGCTGACCAGCCGCCACTCGGCGGCCGACTGGCCGGCGTTGGCGCGGCTGGCCACATCGAATGTGGTCAGATGCATCGCCTCGACCAGGCGCTCGTAGAGTCGTCCCATGGTGTCTACCTCCGATAAACAGTGAATATAAGCAAAGCTGGGCTTGCGCCCAGCTGCTTTCGATTGATTTTTCGCCTAGAGGCTCCGGTAGTCGTTGATGCCGGGGATGACCGTCTCGTGGGCCTCGTTGGGGTCGGCCACGATGACCTTGCGGTTCTTACCGCGCTTGGCGCGGGAGGCCGCGAGGCGCTCGCTCCAGGTCTTGAAGGAGAGCTTGATGCGGAGGGGCGGATAGAGGGTCGGAGCGATCAGGCCGCCAGCCAGGAGCGAACCGGCGCCGGAGAGGCCGAAGGCCAGGCCCATGCCAGCCGCGGAGCTGGTGCCGTACAGGCCCAGACCCAGGATGCCGAACAGGACGGCGGAGACCACGCCGAAGACCAGGACGGGCCAGGTCAGCAGGTTGGCCGCCTCAGCCGCCTGGAACCGCTCGCCGAGCTTGGCGGTGCGGTAGGCGCGGCGCTCGCGCAGGATGTCGCGGTTGCGAGAGAGGAAGGGCAGGAGCGCCAGGCCGGAGATCATCGTGCCGCCGAGCAGGCCGTAGCCGACCGCGGCGGTGAAGGGCAGGCGCAGCAGGGCGAAGGGGACCAGGCCCAGGACGGCGCCCAGCAGGGAGATGACCAGCTGGGTGATGCCGACCGCCAGGCCGTAGCGCAGGCCGGCGTAGATGGCGACGAAGGCCACCATGCAGGCCAGGCCGATGAACATGAAGTCGGTCGCGTGGTCACGGTAGGCCGCCTCGCTCTCGCCGTAGGTGAAGGTGGGCTGGTAGCGGGCTCCGAGGTCCTCGTTGGTGAAGTTCTCACCGACGGCGATGTTGGAGCCGGCGGCCGAGTTGACAGTCGCATCGCTCAGGCGGGCCACGCCGGGCTCGATGACCGTGGTCAGGGCCTCGGTCCGATACTGGGCCAGGTCGCCGCTGAGCACGGGCATGGAGTAGGAGGCGTAGAGGACCACGAAGGTGTCGTCATCCTCGCCCGAGTCGTTGGTGACCTCGACCATGTTGAACTCCATCTGGTCGAGGCTCAGGCCGGTACCCTCGAGGAACTCGTCGACCGTGGCGAAGTGGATGTTGTCATCGCCGACGGAGAAGCTGTCCAGGGCGGGCTCGATGACCTCGTTGCGGATGTAGTCGGTGAAGCTCTGGCCATCGGTGAAGTCGATGTCGCGGCCGGTGTCGGAATCGGTGTAGGCGTTGCCCAGGGTCGACAGGCTGACGGTGAAGGTCGGCTCGTAGGTGCCGCTGTTGTTGAAGAGGGCATCGGTGCCGTTGAGGCCGCCGAGAATACCCAGGACCAGAGCGCAGGCGGCGGTCAGGCCGGCCGTCACGCCCGTCCAGGCGCCGATCTTGGCCTTCTGGCCCCTGGTCAGCTTGCTGGGCTGCTTCTCAGCGAGCTGGGGCTGCTGCGCGTTGGCGTCGTAGAGGGGCTCGACCTGCTTGGCGTCGCGGCTGGTGAAGCCGAACATCGCCTTGGGGCTGGCCTGGTGCCAGGCGGAGGTCATCCAGTAGATGAGCCACTTGGTCAGGTAGTTGCCGATGAGGAAGGCCACGACCGAGCCGATCAGGACGAAGCCGAAGGCGACCTTGGTCAGGTCGCGGCCGATCAGGAAGCTAAACAGGGAGATGAAGAGGGCGGAGACGCAGATGTCGACGGTGCCCACGAAGCTCTTGTGGTAGCCCTCGCGGTCGGCCTTGAAGACGTCGCGGCCCTTGCGGAGCTCGGAGTAGACGCGGGTGAAGTAGTTGACGTTGCAGAGGATTGAGATCACGGCGGTGATGGCCAGGCCGACGAAGGCGGCCGAGGAGATCTCAAAGCCCAGGGCGGTGCCGATGAACAGGGTGACCAGGACGCCGACCGCGGAGGTGACCGCGGACATGACACCGGCGGCGCGGAAGCGGACGATCAGGCCGACGGCGATGACCAGGAAGGCCAGACCGAAGGAGAGACCGGCCCAGAGCAGGGCGCTCTCACCGAGGGTCGCAGGGCTGGTGGAGGTGAAGGTGTACTGGATGTCGAAGCTGTAGTCGGCGGCATTGATGGAGGCGACCATGGCGCGGGCCGAGGTGATGTCCCAGGCCTGCGCGGTGCCCTGGCCGTTCCAGGGGACGCGGGAGGAGGAGATGTCCCAGCCGTTGTCCTGGGCGATGTTGATGGTCAGGGTGTCGCTGTTCCACATCGAGGTGTCGATAACGAAGAGCAGCTTGTCGGCCACCAGGGCGTCGTAGACGTCCTCGTCGTCGGAGAAGGCCGCATCGTAGGAATCGGTCTCGGGGTCGAAGTTGCGCCAGATGTAGAGCTTGGTCGTCGAATCCTCGCCGTCCTCGCCGCTGGAGTTGGCGTCGTCCTCGGCGGAGGCGCGGTCGACCATGGTCTGGAAGGTCTCGGCGTCCTTGACGTGGAGAGCCACGTAGGGCGCGTTGTTCTCGTCGTACTCGACGCTGGCCACGGGGTCAGAGAAGAACTCGCTGCCGGTCATGATCTCGTCGGCGGCGGTGTTGGTGCTGGTGACGGTCAGCGGGCCGGTACCCTCGAGGATGCGCCGGAACGAGGCCAGCTCGGACTGGCTCTGAGTGGGGAAGCTGATGCGGACGGTGGCGGTCTCCTGCATGAAGGAGTCGTCGGGCCAGTAGAGCTCGACGCTGGCGCCGCGGATGCCCGCAGTGTCCAGCCGCTCGTTGATCTCGCCCGCGACGTCGATGTCCCTCAGGCTGGTCTCGCTGGAGTCCTCGGGCAGCGCGACCTCATACTGGATGACGGAACCGCTGGTGAACTCGTTGGAGACATCGGCGGACTCCAGGATCGGCTGACTGATGAGGCCGACGGCTAGAAGGACCGAAAAGAGCAGAGTGAAGAATGCCCAAAAGCGCCTCATGTTCTACCTCCTATGATGCTGCATCCGAGGCAGAGCCTCGGGAAAAAAGCCACAATAATATAAGGGAAGAACCCAGTATGTTCAACCGAAACAGGCCCGGCCGGCCTCACTTCTCCTCCCGGCGGTATCCCAGGTGGGAGTAGGCCAGGTCGGTGCAGACGCGTCCCCGGGGGGTCCGATCGATCAGACCGGCTCGGATCAGGTAGGGCTCGTAGATGTCGACGATGTTCTCCGGCTCCTCGCCCACGGCCGCTGCGATGGCGTTCACGCCGACCGGCCGCCCGTTGAACCGCTCGATCATGACCGTGAGGATGCGTCGGTCGCTCTCGTCCAGGCCGAGGTTGTCGATCCCCAGCACGTCGAGGGCCTTCAGGGTCACGCTCTCGTCGATCGAGGACCGACCAAGGACGCAGGCGTAATCCCTGACGCGGCGGTAGATGCGGTTGGCGATGCGGGGCGTGCCCCGCGCGCGGGTCGCGATATCCAGAGCCGCCTGGGTGTCGATGGGATAGGCGAAGACCCTGGCCGTCCGCATGACGATCTTGACCAGCTCATCCAGGGTGTAGAACTTCATCGTCACGGTGATGCCGAAGCGGTCGCGCAGCGGCTGTGAGAGGCTGCCGGCCTGGGTGGTCGCGCCGATGAGGGTGAAGGGCGGCAGGGCGACCTCGACGGTCCGCGCCTGCTCGTCGCGCCCGACCACGACCGAGAGGGTGTAGTCCTCCATGGCCGAGTAGAGCACTTCCTCCACCGGCTTTGGAAGCCGATGAATCTCGTCGATAAAGAGGATGTCACCCCCATTCAAGCCAGAGAGGATGGAGGCCAGATCGCCCGGCCGCGCCAGGGCGGGGCCCGAGGTGGTGCGGATGCTGGCGCCCAGCTCGTTGGCGATGACGTGAGCCAGGGTCGTCTTGCCCAGGCCGGGAGGGCCGTAGAGCAGGACGTGGTCCATGCTCTCTCCGCGGGCCCGGGCCGCATCGATGTAGATCTTCAGCGAGGCCTTGGCCTGGGACTGGCCGATGTACTCGTCCAGAGAGAGCGGGCGCAGCGAAAGCTCGGCGTCTTCAGCGGACGCCTCGAGATCGCGGACGACACTCCCGCCGACCGACGCCATACCCGTCTACCTCCTGTTCCCCAAGAGGGCGAGGGCCCGACGGAGGTAGTCCTCCGCCTTGAGCCCGCGCTCGGGGATCTGGCCGATGGCCCGATCGATCTCCTGGGCGGAGAAGCCCATGTTCTTGAGACCGATCATCGCATCGTCGAGCTCGCGCTCGCCCGAGGGGGAATTGAGGGGCAGCGTGAGCTTGCCCCTGAGGTCTAAAACTATCTGGGAAGCGGTCTTGGGACCGATGTTGGGCAGGCGGCGCAGAAAGGCGACATCGGAGTCGTCGATCGCCTGGCGCAACCGCTCGACCGAGGCGCCGGAGAGGATGGACATCGCCGATTTGGGACCGACGCCCTTGACAGTGATCAGCCGCTCGTAGATGGCCCGCTCCGCGAAGGAGGAGAAACCGACCAGGTACTGGTCCTCCTGGGTGGTGCAGAGATTGACGTAGATGCGCTGGAGCGCGCCCAGATCGAAGTCGTCGGGCCGGGAGACGAGGACTCGATAGCCCACGCCGTTACACTCGACGACGATCGAATCCTTCAGGTGCATCGTCACCGTCCCGTGCAGGTAGTAATACATCCCCTCACCTCCCTCGCCACATCGTCCCCACTGATAAATATCCTAGAAGATACTAGCGCGAATAGTTGAACTCGACCTCGCCGATGCGGATGGTCGCACCGTCCTCGACCTCGAGGTCGTGCAGGCGCCTGTCGACGCCGCACTCCTCCAGAAGGGCCAGGATGCTCTCGAGGTGCTCCTCGCCATCGAGGCTCATCCGGCGGATGCGGTTGACCAGCTCCGCGCCGGCGATCTCATAGACACCAGGCTCCAATTTTCTGATGGTGAAAGGAAGTGCCTTGTCGTCATCCTCTTCTTTCAGGCGGTAGATTCTCTCACCGCCCTCCTTCTTCAACGCCTCGGACATCGGGAAGGCAGGCGTGGTCTTGAGCAGCTCGTAGACGCGGCGCATCAGGGGCTTGAGATTGGTGCCGACCAGGTCGGAGACAGCGAAGATCTCATGCTTGCCACCATCCTGCTCCCGGAACCGCTCGATCGGGGTCTCATCGCCATCCAGCAGGTCGATCTTGTTCAAGGCGACCAGCATCGGGCGCTGAAGCAGGCCCATGGAGTAGCTGCCCAGCTCCTCGTTGATCTGGCAGAAGTCGCGATAGGGGTCCTCGCTGGTGATATCGACCACGTGGATCAGGACGCGGCACCGCTCGATGTGGCGCAGGAAGGTGATGCCGAGACCCTTGCCCGCGTGCGCGCCCTCGATCAGGCCGGGCAGGTCGGCCATGGCAAAGCTCTCCTCCGGGCTCAGCTGGACCACGCCCAGCTGGGGCTCCAGAGTCGTAAAGGGATAATCGGCGATCTTGGGCACGGCCCTGGTGACCTTGCCCAGCAGGGTCGACTTGCCAGCGTTGGGCAGGCCGACCAGGCCGCAGTCAGCCAGGAGGCGCAGCTCGAAATAGAGGGTGCGTGTCTCGCCGGGCAGACCGGTCTCCGCGTACTTGGGGGCCTTGCGGGTCGGGGTGGCAAAGCAGTGGTTGCCCTTGCCCCCGCGCCCACCCCGGCAGGCCAGATATGAGGAGCCCTCGCGGGAGAGGTCGGCTAGGAGCGCGCCGGTCTCAGCGTCCTTGACCACGGTGCCGACGGGCACCGAGAGGACGACGTCGGGCGCATCCTTGCCATACATGTTCTTCTCGTGGCCCGACTCGCCGTCGGGCGCCTTGACGACCTTGCCGAAGCGGTAGGCCGATAGGGTGTTGAAGTGGGAGTCCGCCTTGACGATGATATCGCCACCGCGCCCGCCGTTGCCGCCCGCCGGGCCGCCGAGGGCCTTGCCGCGCTCGTGGAGGAAGGCGACCTTGCCATCGCCTCCCTTGCCGGACTTGAGAACCACCTTGACTCTGTCGATCATCGCAAACAACCTCCAGAAAATAATAGAGGGGACCACAGCGGGTCCCCTCGATGCACATCGTCAGGCCTTAGGCCTGGGCCTCAGCGGTCGCGTGCGCGATCTCGGGGTAGACCGAGACCTGCTTGCGGCCACCGCGCAGCTTCTCGTACTTGACATAGCCGCCGACCATGGCGAACAGAGTGTCATCCTTGCCACGCTTGACGTTGTTGCCGGGGTGGACCTTGGTACCGCGCTGACGGTAGATGATCTGACCGGGGTTGGCGTGCTGGCCATCGCACAGCTTGGCGCCGAGGCGGCGACCGATGGAGTCGCGGCCGTTCTTGGTGGAGCTGACGCCCTTCTTCGAGGCGAACAGCTGAATGTTCATGACGAACCTCATTTTCTTCTTTCCTCCTGATACTGGATAAAGTCCGGATAAGTCTCTGCCAATTCACCGAGTATTCTGACCATCACCTCGAGGGCGACCGCATCGTGCTGGGAGACCTCGCGGTTGACCCGGATCGAACCGAGCCCGGATTCCACGTTGATCTCGTAGGTCTCCGGCGCGTCGTCCAGGCAGTTGATGACCCCGACGAAGGCGGTGGAGACGGCGGCACAGATGATGTCGTGCCCCGCCTCGGCGTAGCCGGAGTGACCCGACACGCTGATCTGTTGGATCGCCTGCCCCCGATAGAGGACCTTCACTCGGATCATGGGACTACTTGGCGATGGACTCGATGTGGACGGCGGTGAAGGGCTGCCTGTGGCCGGTCTTGCGGCGATAGGTGCTCTTCGCACGGAACTTCATGACGATGATCTTGGGGCTCTTGCCCTGCTTGACCACCTTGCCGGTGACCTTGGCACCCTCGACATAGGGGCCGCCGAAGACGGTGTTCTCGCCGTCGACCAGCGCCAGAACCTTATCGAAGACGACCTCGGCTCCCGCCTCACCGGGGAGCTTCTCGACGAAGACGGTCTCACCCTCGGAGACCCTGACCTGCTTACCGCCGGTCTCGATGACTGCGTACATTCTGTACGTACCTCCTGAATAGCACTAAGACTCGCTCTCTTTGGCATGCGCATAGCGCAGTTTTTAAGCCGCGAAAAACGGTTGTAGCCTGTGGGGGCATGCAACGTGTGAAAATATATCGCAAATGCGGCCCCAACGCAACATATATTTAGGAGGAAAGAGCGCCCCTAGAAACCCTGGGGCTCCACGGCGGCAAAGCGCCGCAGCACCCCGTGTTCCGCCCGGATCAGCTCGGCCCGCCGTTCGTTGAGAAACGAGCTGCCATCAAGATACAGCATCGCGCCGAAGCGCGCCAGATACAGCGCCGTCCCCTTCCAGTAGCGCTCCCGCCGCCCCGAAAGGTGCCGATAGGCCTCTGGCAGGACCAGAAGCGCCGCCGCCCGGCTGGCGTACCTCCCAGCCCCGGAGAATCGCGATACCAGGGTCGTATCGGTAAAGTAGCCGTTGAGCAGCATGTCGCAGGAGGCGCCGCCCATCCCCCTGGAGATCTGTCCAAAGCAGGGTGAGAACGTCGTCCCCTCGGGCAGGGTAGCCGGAAACTTCTGCTCCAGGAAGGCATCCCAGAGGTGCCCCAGAGCTGACAGCTCCGCCGAGGCCAGAGGCGGGGGCGGGGCGATTAGCTCTCTCGCCCCCTCGGTCACATACCCGCGCGAGGAGAGCAGGGAGAGCTTGGCCATCAGCCAAGCGGCCGGGATGACCTCGCCCAGTGACATCTTCTCTGCGATAAACAATCGATATCTCTCGCCCGCATCCAGGTAGGACGGCAGCACCGCCCGGTGCATGCCGGGGCTGATAAGACCCAAGGCCACCATCCCCTGAGCGCCCTCCAGCCGCTCCATCAGCCTCTTACCGTCAGCCATCCTCCGCGCCACGCAGAGGCGGAAGATCTCGGAGAAGGCGCGCGAGGCCAGACCCGAGAGCGGACCGGACATCTGCCGGGGCACCCTGACACTCCGCCCGAACGGGTCCTCCACAAGATAGTCGCTCATGCGGGGAGCCAAGGGTTTGAGCAGGCCCGAGAGATAGGTCGAATCGCGCTCGGCGCCCGCTAGTAGTGAGACAAGTGACACAGGGATACACCTCCATATATAAATACCCGTGAAACCGAGTGGGGGTGTGTGAAAAATTCCGCTTCCGTGCTATAAAATCTCACCGGGAGGTTTCGAAGAATGGCTGATACCAAGAAGGGAAGCGTCCTCGCTTCCTACTACGGCAAGACTCTGCTCCTGTCCGACAATAAGTACTACATCCTCAAGGGTCAGAATCCCGTCGGTGAGGTCCTCGAGTTCAATGAGGCCGATGCTCTGCCCATGCCCAGCTATATGTTCGCTATGGCTGCCATGAACGAGCAGGATCTGGACTCTGCGCTCGACTACATTCACTCCAAGTGGTTCCGGGGCTAGTCCCCAGAGAGAGCGCTGGCACTCCAGCCGCTCTACCAGACACGACCCAGCGCAACAGCGCTGGGTTTTTCCTATCTAAAATCCCCTAGAAATAGCCTCTGAGCCCCAAATCACTTTGAAATCAAAATCTAGGAGACACAAAAAGCCGAGCCCGCAGGCTCGGCTTTTCGCTAGGCCAACTTGACCACGGTGGCCTTGGAGTGGCCGTACTGGTCGCTGGTCACCTGGATCTGGTCGGGGATGAGCTTGATGAGGTCCTCCACGTGGGAGATGATGCCGACGAGGACCTTGCCCTGGGTGACGGTCTGGCCGACCAGAAGCTCTAATAGCGACTGGAGGTGGTCCCGGTCGAGGCTGCCGAAACCCTCGTCGATCAGCATGCACTCGATCTCCGAGGCGCCGCTCTGGTCGCAGACCAGGTCAGCCAGACCTAGAGCCATGCTGAGCGAAGCCATGAAGGATTCGCCGGTGGAGCAGGCCGAGGACTTGCGGGTCGTGCCCTGGAAGGCATCGGTGATGTCGATATCCAGACCCGACTGGCTCTTCTTGTCGTAGGCGTGCTCGGCCCTGACCAGGGAGTAGCGGTTGCTGGTCATAGGCATCAGGCGCTGGTTGGCCCGGTCGAGGACGCTATCGAGATACTGCGCCTGGACGTAGCTCTCGAGGCTGATGCGCCCGTTCTCGCCGGCGCTGGTCGAGCGGAAGATGCCGCTGAGGTTGGCCAGCAGGGTGTAGTGCTTAAGCAGGGCATCAAGCTGCGGGCGCGCCTTGGCAAGCTCGGCGCTGATGCGGTCGACCTGCGACAGGATATTGCTGGAGATGCGCTCCTCGCTCCGCAGGTCGTTCAGCTGATTGGCGTTGGTAGCCAGGTCGGCTTGGATGGCGCTGGCGGCGCGAACGCCGGGGTTGGAGAGGGAGTCGACGAGGGCCTTCTCGGATTCGACCGAGCCCTTCAGCCGCTCGACCTCGCCGCTGAGGCGCTTCACGCGGGCATCGTTGTTGGCGGTGGCATTGGTGATCTCGCGCACCCGCTTGGAATCCTCGGCGATCCTGGCGTTGGCTTCCGCCCTGGTGGGGAAGGGCAGCTCGTTCAGCAGCGTGCGGATCTGCTTCTGCGCGTTGAGCGTGTTGGTCTCGGCCTGCGCCTGCAGGCTCTTGGCCTGGGTCAGCTCCTCGCTCTTGCGGTCGAGATCTTCCTGCACCCGCGGCTGGCGCTGGCGCAGCGCCTTCAGGCGGCTGTTGCGGGCCTCCAGCTCAGTCCGCTGCTTCTGGCAATCCGAGCTGCGCCTTCCGATCTCGCGGCTGAGGTTTGAATAGGCGTCGGTGCTGGATGGGTAATCCGTGCAGCCGAACTCCTTCAGGAGCTCGCAGACCTGCTCTCTCGCCTCCTCCAGCTTGCGCTTGCTGTTCTCGAAGTCGGTGATGGCCTTCGCCTCCTTGGACTTGGCGCTGACATAGCCCTTCAGGGCCTTTTCGTAGGCCGTGCTAGAACCGGCATCGGCCGCCTGGGGCAGAGTGGCGGGAGCGGGGTGCTCCAAGCTGCCGCAGACGGGGCAGGGCTTGCCCTCGGCCAGCTCCTGGGCCAGGGTGCCAGCGGCGCTGGCGAGCATGGCTTCGCGCGCTCGGTTGAAGATCTCCTCCTTTTCGATGCGCTCCTGTTCCGCGTCGTTCTTGGCGCCTTCGGCCTCGCCGCACTCCTCGTCGACCTCCTGGACATGGGTCTTGGCCTTCATCGCATCGCGCTGGACCTTCTTCAGCTCATCCAGCTTCTTCTCCTGGTCGTTGAGCGCGTTGAGATCGTCGATGGGATCCTTGATTGACTTGAGCTCGTCCTCGATCGCATCGCGCTCGGCCTTGAGGGTGTCGATGGCCGACTGCAGGTTGGTGATATCCACCTTGAGGCTCTCCGACTGCTGGCGGAAGCTCAGCTCGTTGGAGCGGAAGCTCTCCAGGTCGGTATAGCGGGGCAGGTCCTTGTTGAGACGGGCGATCTCGTCGTTCTTATCCTTGAGTTCGGGGGCGTAGCCGGCCAAGGTCTCCGCCTGTTTGATGGCGTCATCCAGCTGAGCCTGGACGATCTCTAGGTCAGCCCGGTGCTTCTTCAGGTCGCTCTCGACCCGGTCCAGCTGCTGGCGGGTGCTGAGCTCGGTGTTGAGGGCCGTCTTTCGACCCTCCGCCTCGTCGATCTTCTCACCCAGGTGCTTGACGATGGAATCGTACCAGTTGTGGTTCTCCTCCAACAGCTGGAGCCGGTCGTCTAGGAGGGCATCGGGGCTCTGGCACCGCGCCAGGGCCTCGGCGAACTGATAGCCGCTATCCTGGCTGACATCGAGGCTGTTGAAGATGCTGTTTAGATTGTCCTTCAGCTGGTTGTACTGGCGGTTGGCCGCATCGGTCCGCTCCTTGAGCTTGTCAAGAAAGTCGGCGTACAGCTTGGTGTGGAACAGCTCGCGATAGATCTTCTGGCGCGAGTCGGTCGAGTCGGTCAGGATCTCCCTGAAGGTGCCCTGAGGGATGAGGACGACCTTCTGGAACTGCTTCTCATCGAGGTGGACGAGCTCCTTGATCACCTTGTTTGTGACCGCGGTGGGGCGCTTGCAGTCGGGCAAAAGGGCGTAGGTGCCATCGCTCTGGAGCACCTCGATGGTCGCGGTCGAATCGTGCCGGACCAGGCCGCCACCGCGCCGGCTGGCGGTCGACTGGGGAGGGGTGCGGACCAGGCGGTAGGTCTTTCCCTGAGCCTCGAACTCGAACTCGACTCTCGTCTCGAGGTCATCGGGGGCGCCGTTGGTCCTCAGATCCTCAGGTTTGACGTGGTCGCTGTCCATCGCCTGGCCGTACAGGGCGAAGTACATCGCCTGGAAGATGGTCGACTTGCCCGCGCCGTTGTTGCCGGTGATCAAGAAGATCCCGCTCTCGCCGAAGCTGGAGAAATCGATGGTCTGCCGCTCCAGGTAGGACTGGAAGGCCTGCAGGGTGATACGGATGGGTCTCATGTTACTTAGCCTCCTCCAAGAGCTCCTTCAGGATCGAATCGACCTCCGCCGTCTGCTCGGCGTCGAGCTCCTTCTTGGTCTGCTCCTTATAGAAGGACTTGATGAGGTCCGCGGGCGCGAGGTTGTTGCCTGCGGGACGGCTGTTGCGGATCTGCATCTGGACGTTGGGATAGTCGATGCTGACGATGCGGCTGAAGTGGGTAGCCAGGGCTCCGCGGGCGTTGGGGATGTAGGTCGGGTCGGTCAGGTGCAGGAAGACGAAGGAGTCGTCATCGCGGGGCTGCTGGCAGAGGTCGGCGAAGGAGCCGGTCAGCTCGATGAGGGGGTGGAGAGGCTTGATGGGCCTGGTGGACACCTGGATATCGCCCTTGGCTCCCAGCTCGACAAGGCTCACGCTCCGCTCGGGGCCGCTGCACTCGCTGATCTTGTACTTTAGGAGCGAGCCGGCATAGCGCAGCGTCTCGCGCTTGAGGTACTGGGGGCGGTGGATGTGGCCCAGCGCCACATAGTCGAAAACGTCGAAGCGGTCGATGCCGACGTTCTCCACGCCCGCCACCGCCGCCATGGAGAAGCTCTCCGAGCCGGACCGGCTGAAGCCGGCCGCGAACAGGTGGGCCATCAGGACGTTGCGCTCGCTGGTGTCGATGGTCTGGCGCGCTAATAGGTCGGCCAGGGCCCGGTCGTCGTTATATCCCCCATTCCCTGGGTCGATATTGAGGATGCTTTTAATCTCGGAAGGCATGAAGAAGGGCAGAAGATAGAAGTTGATTGGACCGTACTCGTCAGTGAGCACCACCTTTTTGATCTCGGGCTGGACCGCACCGGCGACATAGTAGAGACCCGAGGCTTCGATCAGCTCGGAATTGCTGGCGAGGCGGATGCCGGAGTCGTGGTTCCCGGCGATGGCCAGGACCTTGATGCTATCCTTGAGGCAGAGCCAGGTCAGAAACTCGCCATAGACCATCAGGGCCTGCTCGGAGGGGACGGAGCGGTCGAAGATGTCGCCCGACAGGAGCACCGCCTGGACCTTCTCCTCCTCGGCGATGCGGCAGACCTGGTCCAGCACGAAGCGGGTATCCTCGGTGAGATCCCACCCTTCGATCGTCTTGCCGATGTGCAGATCGGCCGTGTGTAAGACCTTCATATTAAACCTCCTCTCAACTCTGAAATATTTTAAGTGAGATGAAAAAAGATTCGAGGGACAAGATGGACAAACTATCAAAATTTGGACATAAAAAAGGCGGCGGCCAGCTACCTTCACCCTCTCGGGCTATTCTCGCCGCAACGGCGCTTGGCTTCCGTGTTCGGTA
>CALVYN010000010.1 GCA_944372245.1 uncultured Bacilli bacterium | reverse complement strand
TTCGAGTTTGAATTCCAGTGTGTACTTCATGAAAAATACCCCTCCTCCTGTTGTCCAGGATTTGGGGTACATATCAAACACGGGCTTAAGGGCTTTTTTGACGGATATTTCTTCATGTGAGGAGTGCCACATTATCTAATTAAGAGAAAGAGTTCAGGGAACAGAAAACAACTGGATCAATGGTGTTTATTCCTTACGAGGGAGAAAAAGTGATTTTCCAGTGCCAAAAATGAAAAAATTATTTTTGCATTGTATCAAAAATCGCACATATACAATAATTCAATAAAAGAAGATTATTTTGAGACTAAACTATATTGGCTCATTTTATAAGAGCAGAAAGGAATCATATCTACATGGATGGATATCTGAGAGCAAAACCGGGTGTCATTTTTCTCAACCCGCAGATGTCGGACGACCTTGGCAACGGAATATTAAAGATTCTAGATGAGGATTGCAAGGAAACCCTATTTGAGGGCAGCAAGCAGCAGCTGATCTGCGGCGTCAAGTTGCCGGGAGATTCCTTTGTCTGGTTGGCAGAAGTTAAAGGTGGAAAGACATACGAGTTTGAACGTACGTTTGTCCCTAAGGCTTCGAAGTTTCTCAATACGCCTCAGACCTTCATCGACGATCTGAATCGTGCGGTCGAAAGGATCTCTGAATAATGGACCTGATTATCAACCTGAATAGCATCCGCAGCCTGAAGGATGAATACTTTAAGGACCTCCTGAATTTCATCGGTCTCGCGAAGCTCAAGAACATCAAGGACAAGTACGACAAGAAGGGCAAGGTCAAGAGCAAGGGCTTCAAGTTAAACTCCGGAAGTCTAAGTGCCGACTTTGCAACAGCGAATTTCATCTACAATGTCATCAATAGCAACGACTCGACCAAGAACTATGAGAATGTGCTGATCGAGTTCGAGAAGAAGTTCATCAAGGCGTTCCAGCAGAAGACCGATATCGACCTCAATGCCTGGAAGGAGAGGCTGGCCACCGAGAATAACTCCTCGCAGATCTACAACTCCCTGTATCTGGAAATCGACAAGTGCGAGGCTCTCGACACCTACCAGCGCTCGCTGATGCGCAAGGTCCTAGGTGCCCAGGTTCCCGACAGCGCTCTGAGCGAGGCCAAGAAGCAGATCGACGAGGAAGAGCAGAAGAAGGCCAATGCGGTCCGGGAGAAGAAGAGGTCCGATACTATCAACGCCACCGCCGAGGAGAAGCTGGATAACCTCAGGCAGTCGAACCAGAGCCTCAACACGGATAACCAGAAGCTGAGGAATCAGATCGACGACCTCGAGAAGCAGCTCGACGATGCCAAGACTGCGAACGCGAATCTCAGCAAGCAGGTCACCGACCTCAACGAGAGGCTGAAGAACATCACAGATAAGCTGGATGCCATCAGGAAGGACATCCCCGAAACCGTGGACAACAACAGCCTCGACGAGATGCTCGCCGGCATCAAGGAGTGCCTCCTCTCCAATAATTCGAGCAAGCTGAAGCAACTCGCCATCAATCTGTACATCTATGCGCATATGACCGGAGACGAAAAGAAATGATTGAAAACATTGAAGAGATCAGCGATGAGCTGAAGGATCATCGAATCCTCTGCCGCTTCGACAGAAGCGAGCTCATCAAGGAGCGCGGGGTCCTGCTCTTCCTCAATCCGATATCCGATGAACCTGACCCCATCCTGCGCAATCCCGACATGTTTCAGAAGCGGGATGATGGGGATGACGAGCCCCACTTCCTCCTCTGGGGCCGCGACCTGCTCGAGGCCATCAGGGAGAAAGAGGGACTCAAGAATGCCAACCAGCTCCTCAACAACCTGGAGAAACAGCAGCAGTACATCCAGAAGTACCTAAAGGGCAAGCTCCTTCTGATCCGCCCCTTCTACAAGCTCAAGGAGAGTGGCTATCTTCAGCGCTCCTGCGACAAGAGCCTCAACAACATCGAGATCTTCCCCGACATCAAGAAGACCGGAAGGTATCTGACCGTCCCCTCCATCAGCGAGGAGAGCTTCAACAAGCTCAAGCAGAATCAAAGCATCAACCTGACCAACTGGAACTGCGAGATCTTTGGAGTTCCCCACTATCTCGACCTGGGGAACAAGCTGGTTCACTGCTCGCTGGAGTCTCCGAACCAGTCCAACACCGTCCAGCTGAAGAAGGGCAGCGAGCTGAGGATCTTCTTCTTCAAATCTGAGCCCAATATCAAATCCGGTGCCCTCATCGCCTCCGACTTCGATAACAGCTACCGCTTCTTCGCTGGGGCCGGCATCCACGAGATGATTGAAAATCAGGTGAACGGCAACGATAAGGACTCGGTCATCACCCTCACCGCCGCGGAGGCGAAGGCGGAGAGCAGCAAGGACGACGATGAGGTCGGCACGCCTGATCAGAAGGATTACACCCTGCTTTCTAGCCTCTGGGATTACATCAGAGAAAGGCAGTTAGGATACTCGAAAGATGATTTAAACAATTTTCACTCCTGCATGAAGAGTGGTTTGCTGACCATCCTCGCGGGCATGAGCGGAACCGGCAAGACCCGCCTTCCTCTCGAGTATGCCTCCTTCTTCGGTCTCAACGAGGATGATGGAACCCTTCTGTTCCTCCCCATCTCGCCGTCGTACACCGAGCCCGACGATATCCTGGGCTACTACAACCCACAGGATAAGATGTTCGTTCCCTCTCCGACCGGTCTCACAGAGGTTCTGATCGAGGCCAGCAAGCATCCCGAGAAGGCCTACATGGTCCTCTTCGAGGAGATGAACCTCTCCCAGATCGAACACTGGTTTGCCCCCTTCCTCTCCATCATGGAGAAGGACTCCGACTACTGGTTCATCCAGCTGTACAGCAACAAGGTCGAGTGCCGCAACAGCAAGGATTTCCCCGCTCGCATCAAGATCGGCACCAACATCATGTTCGTCGGAACCATCAATATCGACGAGACCACGACGGCCCTCTCCGACCGTCTGCTCGACCGCAGCTTCGTGATCCACCTCGAGAAGATGTCCTTCTCCAAGTATTCCAACCTGCCCTCCACCAAGGACCGGAAGGAGAAGAAAGCCATCTCCAGCCCGGAGGAGCTCCTTGAGGCTCTTCAGCCCCGTTGCTTCGATGCTATCGACTTCATCGCCCAGTTCACTCCGCGCCAGATCGAGTTCTTCGACCGGATGGACGACCTGCTAAACCGGACCGACTCGACCCGCGGCGTCTCCTTCCGCTGCCTCAAGAACATCGCCATCTACATGAAGGGCTGCTCCTTCTCCGATACCTTCACCCCCAGGCTGGCTATCGACTACGCCATCAACCAGACCATCTTCCGAAAGATCAGAGGTACAGCTGAGTCGCTGGGCAACCTGCTCAGCGAGAGCGAGAACAGCCTCATTCAGCTGTTCAACAAATACACGGACATCTCCGACTTCCGGCTCTGCCGCAAGGATATCGAGGACAAGCGGGACCAGCTGAAGAAGTATGGCTTCATCAGGTAGAGGTTTTTTCAATACCGGTGAGGGACATAACAACAGGCAGTGGATCGATCTAGCCTCCCCCAACCGGAGGACTCCCGTCTTCAAGGAGACGGAGAGTTTCACGTTCACCAATACCGGTACCTGCAACCTGTACGTCAGAAACGAAGATAGCGAGGATCTATCCGAGCTGACCGAGCAGTACGAGATCAAGATCGCCCCGGGTGAGACCCTGACATTCAACGATCCCGACAAGCCCAACGACTACCTCGTCCCCGGAAACTACGTCATCGCGGACAAGAGTGCCGCAAACCGGTTCACCGTCACCTATTCCGTCTCCATCTCGCCCAGGGCGGTCCAGCTGATGACCGAGGCGGTCGAGAGCCTGCTGGAGGACCTCTCGCTCAACTTCGCCTCGTTCGACCCGCTCAAGGTCTCCACCGAGGTCGCGACTCTGCAGGTCCTCAAAAAGTTCGTGCCGAACCTCTCCAAGAACATCTACTCCATCATCGACGAGTTCGACTCGTCCTATCAGACGCTTTATGTGAAGAAGCCCTTTCGGGCCAAGCAGAACTCCCACTCGGTCAAGATGAACATCAAGGAGCAGGGGCGGGGTGAGGAGAGCTACTCGGTGAAGAAGGAATTCACCTGCGACACGCTCCAGAACCGCGCCCTAAAGTTCGTGGCCACCAATCTCAACTCCCAGCTGAACAACCTCGCGGTCTCAGCCTCGGACAAGCTGGATAGGATTAGGAGCAACGGCTGGAACAAGCGAGAGGAGGTCCTGAGGGAGACCGTCAGCCTGGCTCAAAGCGCCGCCTCGATCGTCAGACAGCTCCTGATCGCCCCTCAGCTGGTCAACATCTCCAATCCCTTCTCCTCGCAGTATGAGGCCGCCCTGATGAGGGCTGACTATCTGTTCATCCACAACTTCTCTCGCAGCCTGGATGACCCCGACCTCTCGAATTCCGGCGGCTTCAAGCAGCGCAAGACCTGGCAGATCTTCGAGCTCTACGGTCTGGTCTTGGTCGATGACGCCCTCAAGCGGGCCGGCTTCACACTGGACCGACAGTCCTCGCAGAATATCGACGACTACGAGCTGGGAAAGTACGCCGCTCGCTACACCCGATTCGACCGCATCGCCATCGTACGATACGACCACAACGTCCCCCACTTTCAGGAGGCGAGCAAGCTGAACCACCAGAGCCTCTGCTACTTTGCCAGCGGGTGCCAGCACAACAAACCGGATATCACCATCGAGCTGTTCGACGAGAGGATGAACTTTATCACCGCCCACGTCATCGATATGAAGTATCGCCAGCTCAACTCGATGGTTCCTAGGATCAGCCTCCTCGGTGAGGGGAGGGAGATCCCCCTCTATCTCAACCCGGAGGACCTCTCCAGCAGCTCGCAGTTTGGGACTAAGCGGATCGATATGATCAGGGATGACATCACCGATATGACCTCGGACTATATGACCTTCGGTTTCATGGACGCCGACTATCACCTCCATCCCGGAGCCATCTCCAGCCTGACGCTAATCTATCCCGGACCGCACAACAACCTGGTCCACACCGCCTACAGCGGCGCGCTCCGCTTCCTCGGTGTCGACCCGGCATCGAGGGACAGCATCGATTTGAACTTGTTTGATATAAAGAAAGATTCTTAGTTAGCGACTTTAATAGAAGATTCAAAGACAAATTAGAAGCATCAAAAAAGGAGGCAGCGCTGAACCTGCCTCCTTTTTCTATTCGGTACGTCTTTGATCTATGAGAGAGGTCGAATCGAACTAGGCCTGGTGGAGCTGAGCCTCAACCTCAGCCGCGAAGTCAGCCGTCTTCTTCTCGATGCCCTCACCGGTGCGGTAGCGCACGGCGGTGACGATCTCCTGGTGGTTGGACTTCAGGACATCGTTGATGGTCTTGGAGGGATCGTTGATGTACTCCTGCTCGGTGAAGCAGGACTGCAGAAGAGCCTTCTTGACCCGGCCCTCGATGATCTTGTGCTGGAGCTGCTCGGGCTTGGTGGCGAACTTGGGGTCGTTCTGAGCGACAGCCAGCTGGACCTTGAACTCGCTGTCGATGGTCTCCTGGGGGATGTCCTTCTCGGTGATGTAGCTGATCTCCAGGGCCGCAACGAGGCACATGGCCAGGTCGTTGGCCGCCGCCTGATCGCCGCCGGTCAGCTGGATCAGACCCGCGACCTTGCCGCCCATGTGGATGTAGGAGCCGAAGAACTCCTCGGGCTTCTTGGTGAGCAGGACGAAGCGACGGAGCTCGAGCTTCTCGCCGAGCTTCAGGGTGTAGTCGGTGACCAGGTCGGCGATCGCCGCACGGCCAGCCTCGAGATCCGCAGGCTTCTTGGCGAGCAGAACCTCGCCGACCTTGGCGGCGAACTCGCCGAAGGCAGCGGACTCAGCGACGAAGTCGGTCTCGGAGTTGACCTCGTAGATGACGGCCTCATCACCCTGGATCAGGGTCAGAGAACGGCCCTCAGCCGCGACGCGGCCGGCCTTCTTGGCGACCTTGGTGATGCCCTTCTCACGCAGCCAGGTGATGGACTTCTCGATATCGCAGTCGTTGTTGGCGAGGGCGTTCTTGCAGTCCATCAGGCCAGCGCCAGTGCGCTCCCTGAGCTGCTTGATGAGATCGATACTGACCTTGACAGCCATTACTTGGTCTCCTCCTTGGCAGCGGCCTCACCCTCGGGACGGCGGCGGGCAGGGCGGTAGCCGGGCTTGGAAGCACCGCTGGTGCTGGTCCGGTTGGCCTCGGGCTGCGCGGCAGCGCCAGTGGTCTCGGCAGGCTTGCTGCCCTCGGCGGCAGCACCCTCAGCGGGCTTGTTGCCGGCGGGACGGCGAGCGAACTTCTTCTTGGAAGCCTTGCGGTGCTTCTTGTTCTTCCGCTTGGCCTCGAGGATGTCCTCGCGGATCTTGGCGCGGACGACGCGCAGCTCGTCGGCGGAGAACTGAGAGGGGAGGATCTCGCTCATGGTCGCGGTGTCGGCGGAGCCGTTGGCGTAGGCACGCTCGAGGACACCGGCCTCGTTGTCGCTGCGACCGGCGATGACGGCATCAGCCATCAGACCGACAGCCAGGGCGACGGCCTCGGGACCCTCGACGTTCATGGGGATGGGGTAGTCGACGCAGCTGGGATCGCAGTTGGTATCGACAAAGCCGAAGGAAGGGATGTGGAGCAGCTTGGCCTCGTGGACCGCATTGTGCTCGTAGTTGGTGTCGACGATGACGATGGCGGAGGGCAGCTTGAGCATGCCCTTGATGCCGCCGAGCAGGTTGTTCAGACGCTCGATCTGCTTCTTCTTGGCGATGGCCTCCTTCTTGCCCAGGGCCTCGAAGTCGGTGGTCTCAGCCTCCTTCTCGAGGTTGTTCAGCAGCTTGATGCGCTGGTTGATGGTCTTGAAGTTGGTCAGGGTGCCACCCAGCCAGCGGTTGTTGACGTAGAAGGAGTTGGCTCTGACAGCCTCGGAGGCGATGACCTCCTTGGCGATGGGCTTGGTGCCGACAAACAGGATCTTGCCACCCTTCTCGGAGATCTCCTTCAGCTTCAAGTAGGCGGTCTGCATCATCGCAGCGGTCTTGTTCAGATCGATGATGTGAGCATTGGACTTCTTGGCGAAGATGTAGGGCGCCATGGCGGGGTTCCACCGGCGGGCCTGGTGTCCGTAGTGGGCACCGACAGCCAGAAGCTCCTTAGCGGAGACGACGGGCTCGTCATCCGAGTGGACGACGGTCTTCATGATGTTGGCCTCAGGGGCCTGAGGAGCGGCGGGAGTCGCTTCCTCGATCTTCTCTTCCTCGGTCATTTAACTTACCTCTTTCGTTGAGCCTCCGGGCGCTTCCGCAAGGCCAACCCGAGCAGTGCTTCCTTTTTAGCCTGCAGGGACTCGTCGGCCCAATCCACGCCCGTGTGCAATTCTCACCACAAAAAAGCTATGTTTTTGGGTGCAGGGGGTAATTTACCATCTCACGCGCGCGTACACAATATATAAAGACAAAATTCTGAAGTTTTGGCATCGACTCGGGCGTTTAATAATTGCCAAAGTAAGTGCAAGTCCAGGAAAATGATTTTTCTTTTTTTGTGGTGTTTTGCCGGCAGTAAAAGGATTGCTTCCAAGCATTAAAGCGGGTTTGATTTACATTGCTAAAACTATTGAAAATTGAGGTGTGAGATTTAATCATTTTACCGATAGATACAAAAGAAAATAGGTTGAAAGAAGATGGAAAAAGTAAAAACTTTGTTTCTTTTCTTTGCCTGTATTTTCAAGCAAAGTATCTCAGGGAGGCGCACCGGCCTTTGCGCAGCAATCCCAGCCGGCTCACCTCCTTGAGATATGGGATCTGCCAAGCGCTGCTCACTGCAGCATCTTTATTTTTTTTGAAACTTCAAAGTATGAAAAAGAATCGCCGGATATCCAGCGATTCTTTTCGCGGCCCAGGGAAAGGAGGTAGACCTGTTCCGCGTTGTGGGCCCTATGCCGCCGCCTCAGCCGAGAGAGCGTCTAACGCAGCAGCATAAGCGGTGAAGGTCTCATCGAGAGATTCCTCACCGTAAGTAAAGTATAGGGTCTCATAGGTGTCTAAACCAGTGCCAGCATCGACAGCGTACTGGACCGCGGTCAGATAGCCACCCTCGGTGACAGCGGTGAGGGTCGAGCCATCGAGGAGGACCAAACCCTGCGCAGCAGCCATCGCGAGGTAGCCGAGGTTGGCCAGGTTGGACCCCTCGTAGGCGGAGACGTGACCGCTGTAGGGGATGTAGTAGGAGGCGCCCTGATCATCGGTCTGCGCCAGGGTCAGGATGTTGGGGGAGACGGGCACGAGCATGGAGGACATGAAGGCCGCCAGGTCGCCGCCGACCGCGGTCAGAGGGATGTCGTGCTCCGCATCGTGAGCTGCGGTGATCGCGCCGTCGGCACCGGCGGTCAGAGTGAAGCACTCGAGGGTCTGGGTCTCGGCGTTGTAGCGGTAGGCGTTCGCCATCTCGACCTCCATCGCGATGCTGCCATCGGCCGCCTGAACGGGGCTGGAGAGGATGGTCAGCATGGTGTCGTCGCCATCGAAGTAGGTGTCGATCGAGGGGAAGGCGTAGTAGCCGTAGAGATCGCCAGCCTCCGAGGAGATGTGGACCGGGGCCGTGCCGTCGAGCTTGCCGGTGATGAAGCTGCTGACAAACTCGGCGTTCTCCGCGGGAGCGGTCAGAGCGGGGACGCTCTCGAGAGCGGAGATTTCGATCTCAGCCACGAAGGTGAAGTAGGCGCCGGTGGAGGAATCGTACATGATGTCGCTCTCAGCATGGATCGAGTTGGTGGTGGGGTCCGAGGTGTCGAGGGTGACATAGCTGTAGGGCACACCGGTGGTGATACCGGTCATCTGGGCGATCTGATCTGTGATTCCAGTATCGTAGGAGATCCACTGGTCAGTCTCACCCGAGGCCCTGAAGCCCGTGGCATCGAAGCGGATGGTCGGGTTGAACAGCTGGTCCACCTCCTCCCAGTCGATATCGGCCTGAGGAACGGAGACGAGCTCGCCCGTACCAGCATCGATATAGCTGTTGGTGACGCTGGTGCCATTCTCCGTGCTGAAGTAGTAGCCGGAGGTGGAGCCATAGAGCTCGGTGACGATATCGAGGGTGTTTTCGCTCCAGCTGGTCGTGCCAGTCGCCGCCAGGCTAGGGGTCTGCTCGTTGGTGGAGGGGTCGATCATGACCTCGTACAGGTTGAAGCTGACGGTACCGGAGTCGTCCTCGAGATACAGGGGATCGACGCTGGTGTCGATGGCGGCGGGCACGGTGAAGGCCGTGACCGCCTCGGCGATCGTCTGGATCGTCGTGGTGCCGATATCGGTGAGGGTGACCATCAGCGGAGTGTTGGCATCGAGGCCCAGCATCTGGAGGAGGACCTCGTTGTTCTCGGTCAGAACATAGGTGAACGAGAAGGCGTAGCCGGCACTCTCATCAGCGGTGATGTAGACGCCATCGACGAGCCCGTAGTCCATCAGGACGCCGAAACCAGCTGCCGTCAGCAGGACTGACAGGAAGGTCTCATCGTCGGAGTAGACCTGACCATCGAGGACCTCGAGAGGAGATGTCTCGATACTGGCCAGCGCCGACAGGGGCGCATAGGAGGTCAGACTGGTGACCTCGGAGATGTTGCCCTCGGCGTCGGTCTCCGCATAGGGGGTGCCGATGTGGGCGTTGCCCTGGGTATCGAGGGTGACGCGGTAGGCCACCTGTTCATCGCCGCGATAGCTGTCCAGCAGGGCCAGACCGAAGCCGTTGGTCTGGGAGTACAGATAGCCCTGGTCGACCGCATACCTGTCGACATAAGTGTCCGAAGCATACTCGTAGCTGATGGTGTAGTTGCCCTGGCTAGCCAGAAGCGCCAGATCCAGCCACATCATCGAGGTGTCAGGCTCGGGCGGCACCACGACGGTGGAGGAAGAGGAAGAGGACGACGAAGACGAGGATGAAGAGGAGGAGTCCGAGGTGTCGGGCAGCTCGGACGTAGAGGTGGAATCAGGCAGCTCAGAGGAGGACGAAGACGAGGTATCGGGCAGGTCCGAGGAGGAGGAAGAGGTGATGGGAGAGCTGGAGCTAGCCGTGCTGGAGCTCGAGCTATCTCCGGGCTGGGTCGTGCAGCTGGCTAGCGAAACCAGGCCAACAACAAGTAACGATAAAAATCCCTTTTTCATAAAAACACGCTCCTTTTGCTTTCAACTGAACAGATGATACACCCTCTCAGGGTATTTTCCATCGCCTAGCGGTTAATTTTTGGGACCGCGTAAGCAATTGCGGAGTCGTCTTCTTCCTTTATCTGTTGAGGTTTTTGCCTTTCCGCGCTGAACGAGTGGAATGGTGAGACACTGAAGCCCAGTCGAGCCTTTAACTTAAAAGCTACTTAACTGCAACCCTTGTTCGCGCGGTTTGGTTTATCCTTTCAACATGCAAACAAAGAACAAGAGAGACCCGATCGCCAGAAACCGCAAGCGCGCAGGCCGCGCCTGCCAGCTGGCACTCGCCCGATATCGCAGCGAGACGCTGCCCTTCCGCCAGAAGGTGACCGCCCCCCTTCCCAAGGAGGAGCCTCTGGTGGTCGCGCCGGCGATTGCGCCGGTGGAAGCTGCCCCGGCAGCCGTTATAGAGAAGGAACCCGAGGTCAAGAAGGAGACTCCTCAGTACCGCTTCAATAGGAAGGAGTGGGTCATCGCGGGTGTCCTCATCGTCATCTTTGCCGCCCTCTCCGCGCTGGGAGGCTTAGTCGGATATGACCCGAGCAAGGTCATCACCATCTCCGAATACGACTTCGCCCTCGGGCTTCTAGCCTCCACGGCCGTGACCGCCATCCTGGTCATCGCCGCCTTCCTGCTAGCGGTCTTCGCCGTCAGGCCCGCAGGGCGCAAGCCGGTCTTTGAGAAGACTCTCCACGTGGTCGCCTGGATCTTCTTCACCATCTGCGGCGTGGCCGCTCACATGGTTCTAGCCACCCTATTGATCCAATACGCCAAGCTGCCGGGCGAGCTGGGTAATGCCCTGTCGATGGTCGCCGTCCTCCTCTATGAGTATCTGATTGTCAAACTCTATGCCTACGATGCGCTGGAGGCCAAGTTCCTCGGCTGGGAGCTCTTCCGCTTCGCCTTGGTCGGTGCGGTGGCCGCCATCTGCGACTTCCTCTGCACCTCTGCGACCCGCGGGGCCTTAAACGCCACCGGCCTGGTCGATGTGAACCACGGTGCGACCATCATCACCGCCCTGGCGGTCACGGTGGGCTTCGCCGTCAGCGTCATCGTCAACTATGTCCTCAGCGTCTACATGGTCTACAAGTCCTCCACTAAATCCACCGCGGGCCGCTGGTGGGGCGTAATCCTCTTCATCCTCCTGTCGGCTGTGGGCCTGGGTATCGGCATGGGCATCGAGATGTGGCTGTACGACTATGTCGGCCTGAGCTACATCATCGTCTTCATCATTCGCACCTTGGTGGTTCTGGTCTGGAACTACATCTCCAGAAAGCTGATTCTGTTTAGATAAAGTGGTTCTAAATTGGTCAGATAAAAATAGCAGAATATAAAAAGCAACCCACTAAGCAATACTGTGGGTTGTTTTTTATATCAGGACTACATGAGTCCACCGGCCGCTAGACCGATGACCAGAGCACCCACCAGGATGCGATAGTAGCCAAAGCCTTCAAAGGTGTGCTTCTCGATGAACTTGAGCAAGAATCTGACCGCTACGAGCGAGACCAGGAAGGCGCTGAGGACACCCACGCCCAGATAGGTCCATCCGGTCGCGGAGATCGCGTTGCCATCCATGAAGAAACCCGCACCCTCGACTATCGAAGCGCCGAGCATAAGAGGGATGGAGAGGTAGAAGGAGAAGCGAGCGGCTGCGGGACGGCTGATGGCCAGGAGCAGGCCCGCCAGGATGGTGACTCCGGAGCGGGAGGTACCAGGAATCAGGGAAAGAATCTGGATGAGGCCGACATAGAAGCAGGTGAGAAGGGGAACCTCCTCGATCGTCGTATAGCGGAAGTGGGAGGAACCTGCCGCCTGGAGCTTGCTCTCACGGACTCGGAGGATCCGCTCGCACACGATGAAGGCCACGCCGTAGAGAGCCAGCATGCTACCGATGGCATAGGGAGTGTTCAAGGCGATGTCAACGCTGTCGGGAAGGACCTTTAAGAGGACGCCGCACACGCCGGCAGGCAGACAGCCGACCAGGATCTTCAGCCAGTCCATCCAGATTGCTCGGCGCTCCTTTCCCGCCGGGTGGAAAAAGGGCACCAGAGACTTGAAGAAGTAGACGCAGATAGCCAGGATCCCCCCCAGCTGGATCACCACCAGAAAGAGCGAGAAGAACGCCTGGTTCTCCCGCTGGGCGATATCGAGCCCCGGAATGGCCGAGAGGAGGATCATGTGACCCGTAGATGAGATGGGCAGCCACTCGGTGATGCCCTCGACGAGTCCGTACAGGATGGCGATTGCCGCCGCGATGAGGAATTGCATGCGGCGATTATAGCCCCGCTGGAAAGCTGTTAGCATTTTCACCCCGCGAGTTCTGCGGAGTGCGTTAACATTTCCCCCGCTGCCTCAAGGAAGGCAAGAAGGGAGGCTGGATTGGTGATCGTAGTCGGTGGAATGATCGGGCTGGGTAAGACCAGCGTCTCGCAGATGCTGGGTGAGGCCCTGCATACGAAAGTTCTCTATGAGAAGGTGGATGGGAACAGGATTCTCCCCCTGTTCTACAAGGCGAGCGAGGAGGAGTCGAAGAGGAATCGCTATCCTTTCCTGCTCCAGCTGGAGTTCCTCAACTCCCGCTTCCACGCCATCAAGGATGCGCTCAGGGATGACAACAGCGTCATGGACCGGAGCATCTACGAGGACTGGTACTTCGCCAAGAAGAACGAGGAGCTGGGCCGCATCTCCCCGCTGGAGATGGGCATCTATGAGGGTCTGCTCGAGAACATGATGGAGGAGCTGGACTCCCTCCCCAAGAAGTCTCCCGACCTGATGGTCTACCTTAAGGGAAGCTTTGAGACCGTGCTGAAACGTATCCAGATGCGGGGACGCACCTTCGAGCTGGGCGACGAGCTGGTGGACTATTACCGCTTCCTGTGGGAAGGGTACGACGACTGGATCTACCACTGCTACTCCGCCTCTCCCGTCATCACCATCGACATGGACAACACCGATATCGTCCACAATCCCGAGGACTGGAGTCGCGTGTTCAAAGAGATCGAGGCGAAGCTCGATTCCATCCATCAGCCGGCCACCATCGACTTCAACAAGGTTCTCTCCACCAAGTCTGTCTAAGAAGCTCTACTTAATCGAGGATGATCGACAACTCCTGACCTGCAGCGATGGCTGTGGGTCAGTTTTTTTATACAAGATATTTTGTCCCTATTTTCATAAGAGCTTGCTACGGGAGATTACTCCTAAAAGACGCCTCAAAATAAGCCTGAATATTCGAGGGTAACCAGCTGTTAAATGGAAATCGATTTGAATAATTGCCAGACTAAGTGCAACTGCCGGCTAAAACTTGCACTTAGTTTGTCAATTATCATGAGTGACGAAAATTAAAAAATATGTTGCCTATTCTGCGTCGCTTGTAGTAATATTACCAAGCCGCGCAAGAGATGCAGGCGTAGTTCAGTGGTAGAACCCGACCTTGCCAAGGTCGTCACGCGAGTTCGATTCTCGTCGCCTGCTCCATGAAAAAAGCACCTCCTTCGGGAGGTTTTTTCATATCTAAAATCAGATTCAAAGAAGATTGTTCGAGGAGCGTAAATGTCTAAGAATAGTGGACACGCCCAATGGTAAGCAGCTGGTATCAACAAGCAAAAAGAGATGGATTTACGAGCGAATTGCTCGTTTCCATCTCTCTGTCTATCAAATGATTCGGCTCTAGTCTCCGTAGTCGGAGCCGCGGGACTTGTCCTCGATTGCCAGACCGAGGAAATCGATGATATCGGTGGGGGAGTAGACGACGAAATTCTCATCCAGGCTCACGAGGGGATTCTCATCATCGGCGGCGAAGATCGTCACGCGATTGCGCCTCGCTAGGGTCTCGACGGCCGCGATGGCATCCTGGTAGCGGTCGGGATAGATCGCCCTGATCGACTGGAGAGCCTGGTAGAAACCGGGTTCGAGGTAGAACCTGACACCATCATCGAAGCCGTAGCAGGGCGCCAGACGGTTCCTGAGGTCCACCATCAGAGTCAGCTTTTCAAATTCGGGATATCTCATGCTATTTCTGGGTCCTCGCCATAGCCGTGAGCACCCGGTCGATGAAGGCGTAGTCGTTCTTCACCGAGCTCTTGGTGCCCCGAAAGCAGGTGCCGGCCAGCTTGGCCAGCTCCGCCAGGTCCTCACCACGGAAAAGCTCGGAGGACTCGAGGAGTCCGTTGATCAGAGACAGGGCGTAGTCGATATCGATCGGAGGAGCGGAGCGCAGGCGGGCGCGGCGGGTCAATAGCTTGCTAAAGAGGCACAGAGCAACGCGAGATTCCATGTCGCGGATGATGTCCACGGGCAGGTTCCAGATCTGCTCCGCCAGCTCGCGCTGGGCATCGGTCACATCCATGAAGGCGGTGCGGATGGTGGGGTCGTTGACGGGCTTGCCCTCGACCTCAGCCTGCTTGACCTCCATGGTATCCAGAGCATCAGCCAGACACATCGCAGGATAGACGAAGCGGCGATCCTGGGTATCCTGGCCGAAGCCGATGATGCGGGAGGCGAAGTAGGAATACTGATCGACCCACCTCTCCAGCTGCTCGGCGGTGGGATGCTCAGCGCCGTAGACGATGGGGTCCATCTCGAAGCCGCACAGGCCCGAGGCCATCACGTCCTTGAGCTCGACATCGAGGTCGTCCACCGCCATCGTATTCGTCCGGCCGAACTCCGCAGCGTGGAGAGCGGCGAAGAGGAAGGCCGCAGCGCCAGCGTAGTAGTTGCTCTCGGGATCCTTGATGACATCCAACATCCGATCGACAGAAGCGATTTGACTCATGTCAGTTCTCCTTGATCTAGCGATATACCAACATCCTGGCAAGCGTTAATTATACGTAGTCAGAGGTATTAGTCGAAGTGGAATGGTCCCCCTCTTTCTCTCCCTCCTTCATGAAGACGAAACCGAGGGTCGAGATCAGGCCGATGACGGCGATGAAGGCGAAGATGGTGAAGCGGTACTGACCCTGGGCGATACCGGTGATCTGGGGATAGATGAATTGGACGATGCCGTTGAACAGCTGGTAGATGACCGGGATGATGAAGACGCCCCTCTGTCGGAGCTCGGGTCCCAGAAGCTTGTCGGTGATGGGGACGTTGACCGTCATGTATGAGCCCCAGGTCAAGCCTCTGAAGACGTTCAGCGCCATCATGGTCCAGGCGACCCAGCTGGGTGCCGAACCGGGAGCGTAGAAGAAGGAGGCGAGAATCGCCATCGCGATGCCCCTGATGGTGAGGCTCAGAGCTGACCCGGCCATGACCCACTTCTCGCCTCTACCCTTGCAGATGCGAGAGACGATATTCAAAACGATGAACTCCGTAGCACAGCCGACCGAGGTGAGGAAGCCCCAGTTCAGCGGGGTGAAGACGTTGGCAGCCTCGGTGTCGACCGGGGCGAGACCCGTCCACATATTGGAGGCGGTAGAGTCGAAGGTGAAGATCATCGCCGAGCAGAGCGCCGCGAAGATCAGATAGTACATGAAGGGACGATTCTTCAGGATATCGAGGTAGGCCTTTAAACCACCCTTATTGCTTTCAATAGAATTGCTTTCTTCTTTAACTTCATTAACTTTAGGAATGGAATGGAACTTCTTGATTCTCGAGCCGAGGGGGAAGGTGAAGAGAGCGGAGAAGATTGCAAAGGGCGAGACGATAGCGAACATATAGAGGTATCCGATGTACCCTTCGCCCAGACTCTGGGAGATCAGACCGCTGATGGGTGAGCAGACGACGTAGACGAAAGTTCCGACCGCATAGGTGCTGCCGAAGGTCGAGCCCTCGCGATTGTTGATATCGGCGATGATCGACTGAGAGCAGGGCTGCATGCCCCACTGAAGACCTTGAATCAGACTGCTGAAGACGATGAAAATCACATATTTTCCATAGTAGAGACCTGCATTGGTGACCTGGCCGTCTCGATACCCGCTGCCCATGAAGAGGCCGCACATCGTGAGCACCATGATGGAGGCGAACATCGCAAACATGCAGACGCGAAGGACGAAGACGTTCCTTTGAGAGGACCCCGAGACCATGGCGATAATGATGGTGCCCGCGATGGCGGCGAAGGGGAGGATACCGAGGGCCAAGCTGGTCATCGTCGGTGTCCAGCCCAGGTCGACTCGGGCCTGGTTCATGAAGACCGGCAGCAGGTTCATGACCATGCAGTCGATGCAGTACATCAGGAAGAGGAAGAACCTGATCCTATTGGTGTCCGGGTGCTTGCCCCAGAGACGATCGACGTAGCTCTTTAAATATGCGCTCATAAAGTTTTCCGCCCAATCTTTGATTTTAAAGTACGGGCTAAAAGGGTTTACATTATTTTTTCCAAGGTACAGGGAGACCCGATGAAAAGGCTCATCAAAATTAGGTGCCCCTTCGCATAACGGATAGTCTCAATCCAAGATAAAAGCGGGGTGAACTCTGCTATCGGAGACTGTTATAGAGAATGAATAGGAAAGGCCCTGACGGAGTCCTTCGCCCTAGGCCGATATACTGATTTGCTTGAATTAGAAAAGCCATTACACCTACAAGTAAGGAATTGAGTGGTCTGTGAGATTTAAAAGATTAGAGCCCAATTCCGAGAGCCTTCCTCACATGTTCTCATTGCAAAAAGAGTGAACCTTAGCGGTCCACTCTTTAAATTACAATATGAAGTTGTTTAGTTATGGGCTGGTTTATTGATTGCCATATTTGATAATGTCAGCGTAGCGGCGCTTGGCATCCTCAACCGACTGGTCCAGCAAAGCTTCCGCCCCCTCGGGATTGACGGCGTGCAGGCGAGAGTAGCGGGTCTCAGTCAGGACGAAGTCCTTGAACTTGGTGAAGTCGGGCTCCTTGGCGTCGAGGGCGAGAACGGGCTTGCCCTGAGCCTTGAGGCGAGGGTCGTAACGATAGATGGGCCAGTAGCCGCACTGGACAGCGGACTTCTGGGTGGTGATGGCATTGGCCAAGCCGCCCTTGATGCCGTGCTCGATGCAGGGGCAGTAGGCGATGACGATGGAGGGGCCGTCGTGATAGGACTCCGCATCGCGGAGGGCCTTGATCGCCGCCATCTGATTGGCACCCAGGGCGATCTGAGCGACATAGACATCGTCGTAGGTCATCGCCATCAGGCCGAGGTTCTTCTTCGCCGTCCGCTTGCCGGTGGCCGCGAACTTGGCGATCTGGCCCGTCTGCGAAGCCTTGGAGGCCTGGCCTCCGGTGTTGGAGTAGACCTCGGTATCCAGGACCAGGATGTTCACATCCGCCTTGGAGGCGAGGACGTGATCCAGTCCGCCGTAGCCGATATCGTAGGCCCAGCCGTCGCCACCGACGATCCAGACCGAGGAGTCGACCATCTCACGCGCGCGGACGATCAGAGGCTTGAGAGCCTCGCAGGCACCGGTCTGCAGCGCCTCGACGATCTGGGGCACCAGCTCGCGGGCGACCTTGCGGTCCTTGATATTCTCAAGATACCGAGTCAGGAGCTCCTTGAGCTCCGGCTCGCACTCATCTATGTGGGTGCGGATCAGGTCGACGATGCCGGCCAGGCGCACGTCCTTGGCGATGCGCATGCCGTAGCCGAACTCGGCGTTGTCCTCGAACAGGGAGTTGGCCCAGGCCACCCCCTGACCATCCTTATCGGTGACGAAGGGCGAGAGGGGATAGGAGCCGCAGTAGATGGAGGAACAGCCCGTAGCGTTGGCGATCAGAAGGTCGGGTCCAAACAGCTGGGAGAGCAGACGGTAGTAGGGGGTCTCACCGCAGCCCGCACACGAGCCGGAGACCTCGTGGTAGGGGCGGAGGAGGGAGACATCCTTCACCGTGCCCTCGGGGAAGATGCCGGGGCGGTTCTCGACGTGGTTGTAGAGGTAGTCGGCCGCCATCTGATGGGTGTACTGGGTCTTGGCGTCCTTCATGATCAGAGCCTTCTTGAAGGTCTTGGTCTGAGGGTCGAACTTGCCGGGGCAGGCCACGGCGCACAGGGTGCAGCCGAGGCAGTTCATCGGGGAGATCTGGATGCGGTACTTCAGCCCCTTGGCCTTGGGTCCGATGGCCGGGATGGCGTCGTCGATCTCCGACTCGGGCAGGTTGGCGAGCTCGTCATCGGAGAGGAGGAAGGCGCGGATGGTGGCGTGGGGGCAGACCAGGACGCACTGGCCGCACTGAATGCAGTTCTCCCGCTGCCACTCGGGCACGATGTCGGCCACGCTGCGCCTGAGGCTCAGGGTCGTGCCGTTTCGCATCGAGCCATCCCGCATGCTGTCGGAGACGAAGGCGGAGACAGGCAGAGAATAGCCCTCGAAGGATTCGATGGTGTGGACGAGATCATCCATGTAGGCATCGCCGGTCGCCGGCAGGGCGAGGGTGCCGTGGAGATTGGCCCAAGCGGGGTCGACGGGGATCTCCTCCAGGCCGTCGGTGCCCATGTCGATGGCCTTGAGGTTGGCGGCAACGACCTCCTCGCCCTTGCGGGCGTAGGTCTTCTTCGCCTGCTCCTTCATCGTGGAGATGGCCCGCTCGAAGTCGAAGGCATCGCGGTTGAGCCAGAAGAAGGAGGACTCTAGGATCGTGTTGGTGTGGCGACCCAGACCGAGGGCGCGGGCCGTGGTGTTGGCGTCGATGACGAACAGGCGCACCATCTTCTGGGCCAGCTGGCGCTTGAAGGCGCCGGGCATGAAGTCGAGCAGGGCCTGGCCCTTGAGCGAGGTGTTGAGGAGGAAGATGCCGCCGGGTTTGAGGAAGCGGAGCATGTCGTAGCGCTGGATGTAGGAATCCTGGGAGCAGGAGATGAAGTCCGACTCGCGGATGTAGTACTCCGCCCGGATCGGTCTGTGACCGAAGCGCAGGTGGGAGCGGGTGATGCCACCGGCCTTCTTCGAGTCGTATTGGAAGTAGGCCTGGATCGACATGTCGGTGATGTCGCCGATGATCTTGGCCGCCATCTTGTTGGCGGAGACGGTTCCGTCGGAGCCCATGCCGTAGAAGAGGCAGGAGCGACCCGCGAAGGGGACGGAGTAGTCAGGGTCGGAAGCCAGGCTCAGATGAGTCACATCGTCCTTGATGCCGATGGTGAAGCCCGTCCGCTGAGCGGGGTCCTTCAGAGCATCGAAGACCGCCTTGATGTCGGCGGGAATGGTGTCGTGGCTGGAGAGGCCGTAGCGGCCGCCGATGACTCTGATATTCCTCCCCTGCTGGGCCAGTCCCGAGAGGACATCAAGATACAGGGGTTCACCGGTAGCCAGAGGCTCCTTGGTCCGATCCAGGACAGCCACGCTCTTGACGCTGGCGGGGATCGCCGCCGACAAGAGGGCGGGAGAGAAGGGGCGATAGAGGTAGACCTTGACCAGGCCGACCTTCTCGCCGCGGGCGTTGAGGTCGTCGACCACCTCCTGCGCCGTCTGGGTGACCGAGCCCATGGCCACGATGACGCGCTCGGCATCGGGGGCGCCGGTGTAGACGAAGGGGGCGTACTCGCGCCCGGTCAGCTGGCTGGCGAGGGAGAGGTATTTCACCGCGGTATCCAAGACGGCAGCCTGGTGGAGGTTCTGCGCCTCGCGGGCCTGGAAGAAGACGTCGTCATTCTGGGCGCTGCCCCGGGTCACGGGGTTGGTGTGGGGGTCGAGCGCTCTGGCGCGAAAGCGCGACAGCGCATCTCTATCCAGGAGCTTGAACCACTCGCTGGACGGGACGCTGGAGACCTTCTGGTACTCGTGCGAGGTCCTGAAGCCGTCGAAGAAGTGGATGATGGGGTAGGAGGCGCCGATGGCGATCAGGTGGGCGACCGCCGACAGGTCGATGACATCCTGGACGGAGTGCGAGCAGAGCATGGCGATGCCGGTCGGCCGGGCCGCGTAGATGTCCTGGTGGTCGCCAAAGATCGAGAGCGCATGGCTGGCGATGGTGCGCGCCGCCACGTGGACCACAATGGGCAGCTCCTCTCCGACCCACTTATACATATTGGGAAGCATCAATAGCAATCCTTGCGAAGCGGTGTAGGTTGTGGCGAGGGAACCGGCCTGAGCCGCGCCGTGGACGGCGCCGGCCGCACCGGCCTCGCTCTCCATCTCCACGACCCTCACCTCCTGGTTGAAGCCGTTCTTGACCCCGCTCTCGGCGTAGACGTCAGCCGTCTCGGCCATCGGGGAGGAGGGGGTGATGGGATAGATGGCCACCGTCTCGCAGAAGGGGTAGGACCCCATGGCTGCGGCGGTGTTTCCATCCACGATGATCCTCTGCTGAGGCACACTTTCTCTGTCCATATCAAAGTCCTCTAAACGTAGTTATCACGCGTGTAGATCGTCTCTTCTCGACAGGATATTAAATTCAGATCACTTCTCCTTCACCAGCTGCTCGAGATATTCGCGCACCTGGGGGCCGATGTCCTCCCTGAACAGGGCGAAGTCGATCACGGCCTTGACGTAGCCGAACTTGTCGCCGATGTCGTAGCGGGTGCCGGGGAAGACGGCGGCTGCCGCCTGCCCTTTCAGGGCCTGCTGGCGCAGCGCGTCGGTCAGCTGGATCTCCCCGTTGCGGCCGGGAGCGGTGTGGGCCAGGATCTCGAAGATATCGGGGGTGACCACGTAGCGGCCGAGGATGGCGTAGTCGGTGAACGCCTCCTCGGGGCGGGGCTTCTCCACCATGTCGGACAGCAGGAAGGGGCTGCCGTCATCGCAAGCCTCCCCGGCCGGCTTGACCGAGGCGTATTTACTGATGGCGGCATGGTCGACCTTCTTCACGCCGACGACCGTCTTTCCCAGCCTCTCGTAGCAGTCGATCAGATGGCCGATGGCCGGGCCCTCCTCGGGGCCGGGAACGACCAGGTCGTCGCCCAGGAGGATGGCGAAGGGCTCATCGCCGACGAAATCCTTGGCGCAGAGGATGGCGTGGCCCAGGCCCTTGGGGTTCTTCTGGCGCACGTAGAAGATATCCGCCATGTCGCCGATGGCGTGCACCTGGTCTGCCAGCTCGTCCTTGCCCGACTGGCGCAGGCGGGTCTCGAGCTCGAAGTCGTAGTCGAAGTGGTGCTCGATCGCCCCCTTGGTCCCGGAGGTGATGATCAGGATCGACTCGATGCCGGAGTCGACCGCCTCCTTGACGATGTGCTGGATGTTGGGCACATCCACGATAGGAAGCATCTCCTTGGGGAGCGATTTGGTGGCGGGCAGGAAGCGCGTCCCCAGACCCGCAGCGGGGATGACCGCCTTCCTCACTCTCTTGTTCTGCATAGTAAACCTCCTTCGCGGGGCCGTTCCTCGCTTTGGTGAATAGGATAAGACGGGAAGGGCCATTTTGCTTTCCAAAGCCGGCTCTATCTCACATCTAACTTTTCTTGAAGAAGCCGTAAACAAGTCCAAATCTCACGCCAGATAGAGATTAAAACCTATAATTTTGACGGAGGTTAAACCTATGTCTAATTCCAAGAAGTCCTCCACCAGCACTCGCAAGATCAGCTGGTGGAGTGTGCTCGCCATCGTCCTCATCATGGTGATCGGCATCCTCTTCATCGTCGCCTACGCCGTCGGACAGAACATCATCGACTACCTGATCGGTTCGATCTGCCTCATCGGTGCGGTCGGCCTGGTGGTCTTCAGCACCATCAAGACCGGCAAGCTGCTGACCGCTAGCTCCGTCGGCGGCGTCCTGCTCCTCTCCGTCGGTATCTTCGAGTTTGTCACCGGCGGCCTGTCGGGCACCGTCTCCACCATCATCGCCTGGTTCACCTTCCTGATGGGCATCATCCTCTTCGTCATCGGCGTCGTCATGCTGATCCTCAACCCCAGGAAGAACCTCTTCTCGGGTCTGGTCGAAATCGTGTCCGGTGCCGTCATGGCCACTCTGGGCGGCCTGATGCTGTTCCCTCTGAACAAGCCCGTCCTGGGCAGCCAGTTCGTCTGGCTCATCGCCGGCATCGTCCTGGTCCTGCTCTCGATCCTGCTGATCGTGAACATCTTCTTCCCCAACCTCTTCTCCACCAAGGTCGCCAAGCGGACGAAGGTCGAGGAGTAATCTCCGATGCGCACCCCCTCTGAGAAGAAGCGGAAGAAGGAGGAGGAGGAGCGTGAGGACGGGTTGAATCCCGAGCGTCTCGTCGCCTACAAGTGGCTGAAGCTGATCGAGGCCATCGTCCTGATCGTGATCGGCGTCATCTTCGCCTGCTTCTGCAACAACGCCGACTTCACCCGGGCTGTGGGTTACGGCTTCGCGGTAATCCTCCTGGTCTACGGTCTCATCGAGATCGTGGGCAGCCTGCTGATCAGGCGCTCGGTCTTCTCCTCCGACGTCCTCCTCGGACTGATTGTCATCGCCGTCTCCGTCCTCCTTCTGGTCTACTCTGGCGCCCTCGCAGAGAACGCTAGTCAGTTCAACGAGATCATCACCTGGTTCTTCGGCATCCTCATCGGCGGCTACGCCCTGATGCTGATCGCCTCGGGTGTCCTGGATCTCCTGCCCAAGGAGGGCGAGCGCAAGCGGACCCTGCGGGCCGTGCTGGTCTTCGTCAGCGCCGCACTGCTGATCGGCCTGGATGTGACCCTCTGGATCTTCGGCTTCCGCCAGGAGAGCGGGGTCAATCCGGTCCTGGTAATCACCATCGCCCTGTCGATGATCCTCATGGGAGGCATCGCCATCGGCAACGTGGTCCTGGCCAGCCGCACCCAGAAGCTGTTGAAGGAGGCGGTCAGCAGAGCGCCCGAGGAGAGCGCTTCTATCACGCCCCACAAGGGCAGGGATAAGAAGGCTTCCAAGGCGGCGGAGCCGGCTCCTGAAAAGCTGGAGGAATTCGATGCGACCGCCCAGCTGACCGACAGCGACGAAGACTGAGCATCCGCGGTGGAATCCCCCGGTAGAACGGGGGATTTTCGATGGAGAAATTATTTTCTTTTCCTCATAGTGAAACGGGGTTTTACCCCCTGGGTAAGAATGCCGTTAAAGCCTTTGAAAACGCCGTTGACACATCCTTAAAAATCCTTGTAATAAAGCGCTTTACTGTTTTAGAATAGGTTGGAAAGCGCAGGTGATGGACAATGACGAATATCGATATTAAAGTGACGAACCCCAATGGTCTCACCCCCAGGCTGGCGGCCGAGCTGGTGGAGGAGGCCAACAACTACTCCTGCGACATCCACATGTCGGATGGGACGCACGAGGGCTGCGACCTCAAGTCGATCATGAATGTCTTCGGTTCCATCGTCGCTGGCGCAGGAGACACCCTGCACATCACCTTCGACGGTCTGGACGAGGTCCAGGCGCTCAGAGGTTTTAAAGCTCTGGCACAGACAATGAAGTTCTAGCCTCCGCTCCAACCTCTATAATCCTCCTGACTGACCCGTCGGGAGGTTTTTATGTATCAAGAACTTCAGAAGGGATGGATCGAGGTCATCACCGGACCCATGTTTGCGGGCAAGAGCGAGGAGCTCATCCGCCGCATCACCACCCTCTCATATGCCCACAAGAAGATCGTCGCCTTCAAGCCTGTCATCGACACGCGATACGACCGCTCGAAGATCGCCACCCACGCCGGCAAAATGTACGAGGCCTTCGCGATATCGAAGGTCGAGGAGATCCTCGACCACATCCGCGAGGATACCGAGGTCGTGGCCATCGACGAGGCCCAGTTCTTCGCTCCGACCCTGGTCGACATCTGCGACCGGCTGGCCGACCGCGGCCTGCGGGTCATCGTCGCCGGGCTGGACATGGACTTCACCGGCCGGCCCTTCGGACCCATGGGCGCGCTGATGTGCAAGGCGGAGATCGTCTCCAAGCTCGAGGCGGCCTGCACCGTCTGCGGCTGCGGCGCCACCCGCAGCCAGCGCATCATCGACGGCCACCCCGCCAGGGCTGACGATCCCGTCGTCCTCGTGGGTGCCTCCGAGACATACGAAGCCCGCTGCCGCAAGCACCACGAGGTCGGTTAGACCTCAGAGAGGAGCCTGACATGCCAGAGCAGAACAAGCCCGCCAACTCCCCCAAGCGCCGGCGCAAGAAGAGCGCCCCCAAGGCGGAGAATACCCCGAGAGAAGAGACTTCCCAGGATGTGAAAGCCACCGAGGGAGAGAGCATAGATAGTTCCGAGAGGAAGGTCGAGACAGCTCCTGAGACCGAGGCGAACACCGCGGTGCAAGCTCAGGCTTCGGAGGTGGAGGAGACTGAAAAGAATACGGATGCTCTCCTGGATACGGAAGAGGAGAAGCCTTCAGAACGGAGCGCTGAAGAAAAAGCTGATTCAGCAGACGCTTCAGCTGAAACGACTTCTTCCAACATCCAGAGAGCGGACGATGATTCCGACATCCGTCCCGCCCCGGCCCGCGAGGTCAAGATCACCGAGCTGGAGATCGATGAGCCCGAGGTGAGCGCCGAGGGTGAGAGCCAACACAAGGTCAAGGAGAAGATCAACTTCTGGCACAACTTCACCAAGCTGTTCACCCCGCGCTCCGAGACTGTCGAAGAGGGCAGAAGGGAGGAGGTGAGCGAGCCTGAGACCAAGCCCGACATCTCCACGCCCGAAGGCAAGTCGATGATCGACGACTTCAGCGATGTGGACATCGACACCGCGGTCGAGGCGAAGCTGAAGAAGCGCAATCCTCTCAACCACCTCAGCTGGCGCAAGGCGCCCGTCGTCGCCCCCGAGGCACAGCCGCTGCTGGACAAGATCAGCCGCATCGAGCGCTTCAATCCCGACCTGGACGCCGGTCTGACCAGCGAGCAGGTCGCCACCCGCGTCCAGCAGGAGCTGACCAACCATTCCAAGAAGAAGTACACCAAGAGCTACTGGGAGATCGTCAAGGATAACGTCCTGACCTTCTTCAACGTCCTTCTGACTTTGATTGGCGTCGCCCTGATCGCCGTCGGCCGCATCAAGGACTGCACCTTCCTCGTCATCATGCTCATCAACATGGGCGTCGGTCTCTGGCAGGAGATCAAGTCCAAGAAGACCGTCGACAAGCTGAGGCTGGTGACCGCCCCCTCCGCCAAGGTCGTCCGCGACGGCCTGGAGAAGCAGATCCCGGTCGACGAGCTGGTCGTGGATGACGTCATGATCCTGTCCACCGGCAACCAGATCTCCTCCGACTCGATCGTCAAGGAGGGCACCATCGAGGTCAACGAGTCGCTGCTGACCGGCGAGTCCCTCCCCATCAGGAAGAACCCCGGCGATACCATCTACGCGGGCAGCTTCGTCGTCTCCGGCACCGCCAAGGCCATCGTCAACCGCGTGGCCGAGGCCAACTGGGCCATCTCGCTCCAGGCCAAGGCCAAGCAGTTCTCCAAGCCCAAGTCCGAGCTCCTGCGCTCGATGAACGCCATCATCAAGGTGGTCTCGATCATCGTCCTGCCCCTCGCGGGCGCGATGTTCGCGGTCAACTGGATCAACACCTCCAGCATCGGCGACACCTACCAGCACATCTCCTCCGCCCTGGGCACCACGGCCGGCGTGGTCGTCGGCATGGTCCCGGCGGGCATGTTCCTCTTGACCTCGGTCGCCCTGGCCGCCGGCATCATCCGTCTATCCAAGCGCAAGACCCTGGTTCAGGACCTCTACTGCTTCGAGATGCTGGCCCGCACCAACGTCCTCTGCCTCGATAAGACCGGCACCCTGACCGACGGCACCATGGAGGTAGCCGAGGTCGTCGTCCTCTCCCGCAAGTACGATCTGGACGCGCTGATGGGCTCCTACCTCGCCGCCTTCAAGGAGAGCAACCAGACCTCCCTCGCCCTCGCGCAGCGCTACAGCCTAAACAGCGAGTTCCCCGCCGTGGCCAACCTGCCCTTCTCCTCCTCCAGAAAGTATTCTGCCGCCCAGCTCAAGGGCCTGGGCACCATCGTCCTGGGCGCCCCCGAGTTCATCCACCACGTCACCGACAACAAGCTGGCCTCCGTCATCGAGGAGCGCCAGAAGAAGGGCTACCGCGTGGTGATGCTCGTGCGCGCCGACGCCCCCATCACCGAGGATGGCGTCGACCTCACCCACACCGCTCCCATCGCCCTCTTCGTCCTGGCTGACCACATCCGTCCCGAGGCGTACGACACCATTCAATGGTTCCAGAATAACGAGGTGGAATGCAAGATCATCTCCGGAGACAACCCTCTGACCGCCGCTGAGATTGCTAGGGCCTGTGGCGTCAAGAACTCCGAGCGTGCCATCTCCCTTGAGGGCCTCTCCCTCAAGGAGGTCAGCGATGTGGCCGACAAGTACACCATCTTCGGCCGCGTCTCCCCCGAGCAGAAGGCCACGCTGATCAAGGCTCTCAAGACCGCGGGCAAGACCGTCTCGATGACCGGCGACGGCGTCAACGACATCCTGGCCATGAAGCAGGCCGACTGCTCCATCGCCATGGCCTCCGGCGCCGAGGCGCCTCGCAACGTCGCCCACCTGGTCCTGCTCGACTCCAACTTCGCCTCGATGCCCGCCGTCGTGATGGAGGGCCGCCGCGTGGTCAACAACATCCAACGCTCCTCGGCCCTCTTCCTGATGAAGACCATCTTCACCATCGTGATGGCCGTGCTATTCATCATCATCGGCTTCGCCACCATCAACGCGAACAACCCGATGACCTATCCCTTCACCCCGTCGGACCTGCTGCTGATGGAGTTTGTCGGTATCGGCGTCCCGAGCTTCTTCCTCTCGCTCCAGCCCAACAAGAGCCGGATCAAGGGCCGCTTCCTCTCCAACACCTTCAGAAACGCCATCCCGGGCGCCATCATCCTGCTCCTCACCTTCTGGGCCCTCTTCATCATGGCCCAGCTGGGCGTCTTCGGAAACGACTACTACGGAACTCCTCTGACCTACACCTCCCCCAGCGTCAAGGCGGTCATGGCCATGTGTCTGACCTTCTGCTCGCTGGGCATGCTCTTCTGCCTCGCCCGGCCCTTCAACACCTACCGCATCGTCCTCTTCATCGGCGACATCCTGATCTTCATCGGCATCGTCCTCCTCTTCAACGACACGGTCCTGCACATGCCGATCTTCGGCAACATCAACGTCTTCCCCAACCTGAATGAGGCCGGACGGGGTGTATACCTCTTGAACACCTATGAGGTTCTAACCCTTTTCATCTTTGCCTTCGGTGCCCCTGTGGTATCTTCTCTCCTGATGGCAATCTTCAACCCAGCTGCTCGCGAGGAGCGTGAAACCACACCTGAGCCCCCCCAGAGCTAGCCTCTGCACCATCGGAAAGGAAAATTATGTCCAACAAGTCCGACAAGCCCCGCTTCAAGGAGCGGGTCAAGAACACGTGGGGCGAGTTCAAGAAGTTCATCGCCCGCGGCAACGTGCTCGACATGGCGATTGGCGTCATCATCGGCAGCGCCTTCGGCGCCATCGTGACCGCCGTCACCAACATCCTGCTGAGCGTCTGCACCTGGGGCGTTCCCGGCGGTCTGAACGGTCTGGTAACCGTCCTACCCGCGGTCTCCGCCTCCCAGACGGGCTACCAGAGCATCTCCATCGGCGGCGAGGCCCTGAGGGCCTACTACTCCGCGGCCGAGTGGGCGCAGCTGTCGATGGCGGATGACTTCACCTCCGTCATCGCCGGCATGTACACCCTGCACGGCGGCACCTACTACTACAACGGCCTAGCCATCATCGACTGGGGCGCCCTCATCAACGCCGTCATCTCCTTCCTCATCATCGCTCTGACCCTGTTCATCATCCTCAAGGTCTACACCGCTCTGAAGACCTCTAGGCAGCGTCTCGCCGCCGAGGCCAAGAGCAAGATCGAGGCTCTGAAGGCCGCCAAGGAAGCCGAGGCTACCCAGACGACCGAGGAGCACGCTCCCGAGCAGAAGTAGTTCATTCCGATTGCACTGACTGAGACCCTTCGGGGTCTCTTTCTTTTTGACTAGGAACAGAAAGACTAAAATCTAGGTGTGCAGATAGTAGAAAATTAGTAGCAGATTAGTATTTTCATAGCTCGATGTTTTGAAGCCTCAAAATAAGCTTAAAACGGACTGAAAGGTGTCATTTACCTGTGTAGATTGTCAGTTTGAGTCGCATGGACCTAGGTGTGTATTGTAAGAAACCGAGATTCAGCCCTTTTT
>CALVYN010000009.1 GCA_944372245.1 uncultured Bacilli bacterium | reverse complement strand
ACAGGAGGACTCGAGCGCCTTCCCGTCGAGGTCGGCGCCGCCCAGCTGGTCGTAGTCGATGGAGTTGATGTACTCGGCGTCGGTGGCCTCAGCGGGCTTCAGGTACTCACAGGTGGCGCCCTCATTCTCGGCGACCCAGGCCTGAATGCCCTCCCAGGTGCCCTGGTTGAAGGACTTGTCGTCGATGGTGCCGGTATCGGTCATCATGGCGATCTGGACGTTCTCGACGGTCAGGGGGGCGGGAGCCTCAGCCCTGGCGACGGGAGCGACAGCGCGGTAGGCCGCAGAGGTCTCGGTGGCGGGGACGGTGGCCTCGGCGATCGCCTCGGCCTCATCCTGCTCGTAGCCGTTAGCCACGAGGAAGGTGGTCAGCTCAGCACCGGAATCGGTGGTGCTGGAGGGGATGGTGATCTCGCCGTCGCGGACCTGAGCGTAGATGGCCTCGTACTGCTCCCTCTTGAAGTTCTCGAACCTCCAGGAGCTCTCGGCATCAGGCAGACCGACCGCATCCTCCTTGGCGCCCAGCGTGAGGCTGACACCGCCATTGAAGTCGCCCAGAACGCCATCGAGGGCGTTGGGGACAGCAGTGGACAGCAGCTTCATCGCCGAGGTCAGAACGTGCTCATTCTGAGGACCCTGGTCGACATCAACACCGATCGCCCAAGCAGTGTGGATCTCTCCTCCCTCACAGGAAGCGAGAGGCGCAAGGCTGGCGACAGCGGCAAGAACGAACAGCGCAGGCTTCTTCATCATATTCGCTTGTTTCCTCCGATTGTGTCCGGTGCAGCGGCATCCGAACTGGCCAGGATAGTAGATGCAACACCCGCGAGAGGCAAGTTGCAAAAAGTGGCAAAAATCCCATTTTCCTACCGCTTACATTGCTTACAATTCATTCAAAACGTGGAATTTTCGCCTTAAACCCTTTTTAGGCTCGAACAATTGGCGCCTCGCGGCCAAAAAGGGGGCCGCTCCACTAAAATAGGTGTAAGCGATTCCCACACCTCGGGTTGTGAGGATAGTTAGTGATGGAGGGTTTCACCGATGAGAATACGCGCGCTGCTTCTACTGTCTCTCACCTGCCTCCTGGGCCCGGTGAGCGCCTGCCAGCCCGGCGAGGCCCCCTCCAGCGAGAGCACTCCGGTCTCGACACAGACGGAGAGCGACCGGATCGAGGCTCAGATCACCATAGGTCTGGCCCAGCTGAAGGAGCTGATGTCTCAGGGAGAATCCTTCGCTCTCATCGCCCACCGCCACACCTGCCCCTACTGCCAGGACACCATCCCCTTCGTCCTCGACTATATGGGCCGGGAATTCGAAAACCAGAATGAGGATTCAGCCTATGTTCCTCTTCCCCTCTACCTGGTCAACACTCAGGACGATCGAGAGCTGGTCGACTTCCTGACGGACCTGCTCATCCCCCTGGCCGATCCGGAGAGCCAGGCGGGGCAGTCCGGCATCCTCTATATCCCCAATCTTGCGGTCTTCCTGGATGGCGAGCCCGTCAGCTTCGAGGTGGGACTACCGCAGACACAAGCCCTGATGGACGAGCGCCTGGACCAGGTGAAGGCGCAGGTGACCGCTCAGCCCTGAGTCAGCTGCGGATGGCCGAGGAACCCCAGATCGATGATGTATCGCTCCCAGGGTTCGCCGACAATGCGGAATTCGGGCGAGCAGATGCGCCCGACGAGCTCCCTCGCCAGATGCCTGGGAGCGGCGATCCCCTCGGGGTAGAGCTTTCGTGCGGTCAGGATGTCGCAGTCGCACTTGAAGACCATGGTGCCTCGTGCCCTTTTGAACATCTTTAAGCTGGCCTCCTCGCCCAGGAGAAAGGAGGAATAGGCGCGGCAGGCCGCATAGGCGCAGACGTGCATCATGAAGGCCTGCGGGTCGGCCCGATGCGAGAGGGAGCCCCGATGGATGAGATAGTCATAGACGGGCTCGCGGGAGAAGGCCACCCGGTCGGAGGCCAAGAAGGTCTGGAAGCACCAGACCAGGTCCTCGTAGACGAAGCGCTCCGGCAGGAAGGCGATATTGGTGCGCTTGAGCAGGGGCGCTGAGAAGATCTTGCACCAGACATAGGCTTTGACCCGGTCGTCCTTGAGAATCTGAAAGGCGGCCTCAGGCCCGGTCAGCGGGGTCTTGGTCTCCAGACTCTGCGGCGTCTTGATCCGCCCACCGTTCTCATCGATGATGCGATACCCACGGCAGGCGCAGTCCGCTCCGGTGGACGTGATGAGCCGATACAGCGAGGAGATGAAATCCGAGTGCGGCACATCGTCGGCATCGGAGAAGCAGACGTAATCGGACTTGAGCGCCTCCGCCAGCGCAGTGTTGCGCGCCTGGGACAGGTTGCCCGCCTGCGAGGTCAGGGCCGTGATAATCCCCGGGGCATAGCCCTCCAGGGAGCGGATCAGAGCCGGGGTCTGATCGGTCGAGGCATCGTCCACCAAAAGGATCCGATAGGGCAGGGCGAAGTCCTGCTTTAAGAGGGCATCGACCGTAGCGCCCAGATAGCGAGCCGCATTGTGGCAGGGTACGATGACGGCGACCTTACTTTCCATGGCGTGACCTCCTCGGATTGAAAGAGACGAAGTTCGACTGCGGCTCGACATAGTCCATCACGGCGGTCTCCCAGGGCGCACCGTAGACAGGGAGCTCCCTTCTTCTCAAAAACTTTATCGCTCGATTCAGGATCTTGACAGGGTGATCCAATCCCGCCTTCTTGGAGTGAGATGGGATGTCAGCCAGAAGGGAGAAGAAGATGCGGAAACGGGCTTTCCTAAACATCTTGATGGCCGCTTTGATACCGATGTGAGCATCGGCGAAGGCACGGCAGGCGAAGAAGGAACAGACGTGGTCCTGCAGCCGCCAGGGGCCCAAACCGCCCCGGGTGAGCGAACCCGGGCGCTGGTAGCGATAGGTGTAGCAGGCCTTGCGCACGAAGGAAACCTGGCGGGAGCAGAGGAAGGCGGCGAAGACGAACGGCAGGTCCTCGAACCCCTGCCGGTGTTCGAAGAATCTGATGCCGTTATCCAAGAGCATCTGCCGGCGGAAGATCTTGTTCCAGACGTAGCCGCGCACGGAGCAGTCAAACAGCAGCTTCATGGCCGCCGCCAGCGGATAGAGGCTGCCGCGGAAGGCCTTGATGCGGGGCTTGCGGATGCGGCCCTTGGCATCCATCAGGTCGAAGCCCGCGCAGGCGCAGTCGGCCGCATCGTGGGTCAGGGCGGCTCTGACCAGCGTCAAGACATAGTCCGAGTGGGGCAGGTCATCGGAGTCGGTAAAGGTCACCCAGGTGCCCCTAGCCGCGGCCAGGCCATCGTTGCGGGCGGCGCAGAGGCCGCCGTTCTCGCGCCGGCGAATCACCCGGATCAGATTGGGGTGATTGGCGACAAAGGCCTCGAGGATCTGGGGAGAGTCGTCGGTGGAGGCATCGTCCACCGCGATGACCTCATAGGGGTAGATTCCCTCCTGGGACACCAGGGCTGAGAGGCAGTCGCCCAGATACTTACCCGTATTGAAGACGGGCAGGATAATCGAGAGAAGAGGCTCCACGGACACCTCCATATTTCACGGGTGTCTCTATTCTATCGCTTCTCGCCTCTCTGCCTCCTGTCTGAGATAGGTTCTAAGGTCCTTCCACGCCAGCCTGGAGAGGTACTTCACCCGCTCGACGCTCACGCCCATCATCTGGGCCACCTCGCGGTTGGTGTAGTCGGCGACCCGCAGGATCACGCAGGTGATACCTAGAGGGTCGATGCCCCGCTGGGGCAGATCGCGAAAGTAGGCATCCAGCAGGGGGTTGAGCTCAGGCTGCTCCGTCGGTTCCTCGACCAAAAGGTCATCGTAAGGCTCTCCCACGGGCACGCGCCTAGACAGGGCCACACACTTGACCATGGCCCGCGAGGCGCACGAGGCCCAGTAGCGGACGAAGGTCGTCTGCCTGGGGTCGAACTTGCGGATGACCCGCTCGGTCGCCAGGTAGAGGTTGTAGAGGCAGTCGCCCGGCTCGAGGATGGGATTGAGCGTGCAGTAGTGGGTCATCACCCGCTTCATCGCAGGCATCAGGCGCACGTAGAGCTCCTCCTTGACCTGGGGGTCCGCCCTCGCCCTGATCGCGAGCTGGTCGAGGGACCGGCCCGAATGACCGTCGGCGATGACGCCGAAGTTGCTCTCCTCACTATCCATGGTGCGCCCTCCTGTCCATCCCTATCTGCCAAACAGAGGATTCCGCCATGGTTTAAAATCTCCACCGCTATGGCACGGAGGTGCGAAGCGATGGAACAGGAGAGACAGACCTGCAGGGTGTGCGGCTATACCGCCGAGGCAAGCGAGTTCAAAGAGAGCGGGGGCTGCCCCCGCTGCAACGCCCCGCTCTGCATGATCGAGGCGACGGTCGAAGAGACCCGCTAGGCTTGGACCAAGCCCTTCTTGCGCCGCTGCTCGATGCAGGCGGCGAGGAAGACGGCAGTCGCCACCGCCGCATTGAGGGAGGTGACGCGGCCCGGCATCGGGATCTTGGCGACGAAGTCGGCGGATTTTAGCACCTTGTCGGTGATGCCGAAGCCCTCGTTGCCGATGATGATCACCGTGGGATAAGAGTAGTCGATCTCATCGTAGTAGGTGTCGCCCCCGCCGGCGGCCGCCACGGACCAGAAGCCCTTCTTCTTGAGGTAGTCCAGGGTCGTGGCCAGGTTGGTGACCTGGACGACGGGCACCATCTCGGTGGCGCCGGTCGAGACCTTGACGACCGTGGGGGTGATGCCGACCTGGCGATCCTTGCGCACGATGACGAAATCGACGCCGAAAGCGGCGCTGGCGCGCAGGGCCGAGCCGAAGTTGACCGGGTCATCGAGGCCGTCGAGCATCAGAACCAGGGGCGCCTTGCCCCTGAGGGCCTTCTCGGTCTCCTCCTGAAGGTCGGCGTAGTTGAAGTCCTCGACCTCGGCCAGCGCGCCCTGATGCTTGCGCGTGCCGGCCATCCGGTCCAGGGCCGCCTTCTCCGCGAGGATGAAGCGCACGTGGACCTCGCGGCAGCGCTTGACGATGCGCTGGTCCGGTGACTCCTTGAGGAGGTAGACGACCGTGGGTTTGCGGGTCCCCTCCAAAGCGTTTAGAACGGGCAGGCGCCCATAGACGATCTGTGCCATAAACCAGCCTCCGTCGCTGCTGCGTAGATTTTATACTTGACCTTAGTTTTATACTCTAAGAAATCGCTATTCTCGCTCTCGAGGGAAAGGAGGCCGCCGTATGGAATATGCCTGTCTCCAAGGCCATTCAGCCTACCAGTTCGGCGACAGCTGCCTCGATATGAACGACTATGCGAGACGAGCGAAAAAGCTGGGTTACAGCGCCATCGGCGTCGCCGACAAGGACCACCTCTACGCCCTGCCCGAGCTCTTTGACGCCTGCCGGAAGAACGGCCTCCACGCCGTGGCCGGCTGCGAGTTCCGGCTCGATCATCCCCAGGGGACCAAAAGAGCAATTCTCTATATCGAAAATGAGATTGGATACTCGAATATCTGCTATCTTCTCAGTCTAAAAAAGAGCGGCCTCGCTCTGTCTGACCTGAGCGGTTTCACCAGCGGCCTCACCCTGGTGATCCCCCAGGATGCCCTGGGGACCAAGGAAGACGAGCGCATCCTCTTCGACCTGACCAGCGCCTTCGCCCACCACTACATCGGACTGCAGATCCGCTCGCCGGAGGATATGGAGACCGCCAACGGCATCCGCGCCTTCGCCGCCGACCACGGCTATCAGACCGTGGCCTTCCCCAAGGTCTGCTACGCCTCGAAGAGGGGCGCCTTCCTCCTGAAGGTCCTCGCCGCCGACCGGGAGCGGCGGGCCCTGACCAAGGAGGAGCTCGACCCGAACAACGAGGGCGGACCCGATTTTTTGTTGGCTCCGACCGTCCTGGGAAAATTCTATCTGCCGGAGGAGATTCAGCGGGCCTCCACCCTGGCCTATGCCTGCTCGTTCGACCTCTTCAGCCGCAAACGCGGTGGCCTGATCTCCGCCACTGGGACAAAGGAGCAGGACGACAGAGAGCTAGAGGAACTAGCCCAGAAGGGTTTGGAAGAACACGGATTTAGCCAGAGGGCGGAGTATGTAGAACGCCTGAAGTACGAGCTGTCCGTCATCGAACAGATGGGTTTCTCCTCCTACTTTTTGATTGTCGCCGACTTCGTCCAGCAGGCTAGAACCAGGGGCATCGCCGTCGGTCCCGGCCGTGGCTCCGCCTGCGGCTGTCTCACAGCTTTCCTTTTGAATATCACGGCTATCGATCCCCTCAGGTACGGCCTGACCTTCGAGCGCTTCCTCAATCCCAAGCGCGTGACCATGCCGGATATCGATATCGACTTCCAGGATGACCGGAGGGACGAGCTCCCGGCCTATCTCAAGAGCCGCTACGGAGAGAGGCGCGTCTCCCAGATCGTGACCTTCCACACCTACAAGGCCCGTTCAGCCCTCAACGCCGCTGGCGCGGCCTTCGGTATCCCCGCCGCCCGCATCAAGAGCATCCAGAGCCTGATTCGTGGAGATACCCCGATCCAGGAAGCCCTCAAGACCAACCCGACTCTGGCCAAGCGGTATCTCGACCCCTACTTCCATCGGGTGATCGAGATCGCCGCCCACATGGAGGGCCTGCCGGTGGAGACCTCCATCCATCCCGTCGGCTGTCTGGTCTCCGACCGAGACATCTACGAGTCCTGTCCGATGTCTCTGGGTCAGACCGGCGTCTGCGAGTATGAATATCCCTACATGGAGAGGCTGGGCTTTCTCAAGTTCGACCTGCTCTCCCTGCGCTTTTTAACCTTCATCAAGAAGGTGGAGGAGCTCATCGTCGCCGAGGGTGAGAAGATACCTAACTACGAGGAGGAGCGGGATGACCCGGCGACATACCAGGTGATCAACAGCCTGAAGCTCCTAGGAATCTTCCAGCTGGGCGAGGGCCGAATCAGCCAGGCGGTCCAGCAGATCGCCCCGCAGCGCTTCGATGACCTGGTGGCCCTGGTCGCCCTCTACCGCCCCGCCACCATGAAGAACATCCCCGTCTATGCCAGCCGCAAGAGGACGGGCAGGATCCCCTCAGCCGGCTATCCGCTCTTAGACGACATCCTCAGAGAGACCTACGGGATCATCGTCTATCAGGAGCAGGTTCTGAGGATCGCCCACGAGGTCGCCGGACTGGACATGAGCGAGGCGGATATGCTCCGGCGCGCCATCTCCAAGAAGGACGAGGCCAAGATGGCCTCCTATCGCGAGAAGTTCACCAAGGGCTGCCTCGCCAACGGCGTCTCGGCAGCCGACGCCAAGAAGATCTACGACCTGATCGAGCGGTTCGGAGAGTACGGCTTCAACAAGTCCCATGCGGTCGCCTACTCCCTCATCTCCTTCGAGACCGCCTACCTGAAGGCCCACTTCCCCGACCAGTTCTACCAGGTGCTGAGCGCGACCATCTCGCCCACCTCTCCAAACTTCACCAGGATGGTCAGCGAGATGAACTCCTTCGGTATCCACCTGGTCCCTGCCGATGTGAATACCTCCGCTCTGGAAAATAGAATCGAGAATGGAAAGTTCTATCTCGGCCTGAATTCTGTCAAATCTATCCCCCTCGCAGTCGCTCAGGCCATCATCGCCGCCCGAGGTGATCTGCCCTTTAAGTCGCTGGGGGAGTTCCTCCTGCGCCTGGGCGGCAAGTGCCACCTGGATGGAAGGATCATCACCCTGCTGAGCCAGGCCGCACTGCTGGACTCCCTCTGTGGAGAGCGCCAGGCGATCGAAGATCAGGCTGACGAGCTGGCCTCCTACGCCAGCCTAGCTATCGACGAGAGCATGATGCCCGCCCTCCACCTGGTGGAAACCACACCTCTGGAGAGGGTGAAGCAGTTCCTCCGAGAGCTCGATGCCACCGGCATCTCGCTGCGCATCGAGCTGAGCGCGCTGATCCCAGACCCCATCCCGCGAGGCTATCGGATCGGCGTGGTCACCCAGCCGCCCCAGTATCGGGACAACCCGGTCATGGAGGTGGCGGGAAACTTTGGAAGGTATCAGTTCCGCCTCGGCCACAATGTGCGCGTCGAGCGCTATGACATCGCCGTCTTCAAGCCCTCCTCGTCCGGCCCGCGCTCAGGCTATAGCTATGCGAATGACGTGAGGGTTTTCACCCCCAAAGGAGATAAGGGAGAATAACCATGGCAAAGACCTATATCATCGACGGCAACTCGCTCCTCTTCAGGAGTTTCTATGCGACCTATCGGCCCGACCAGCCGGTCATGAGCGCCAAGGACGGCACCCCCACCAACGCGCTGTACACCTTCTATCCCATGGTGACCTCGATCCGCAACAGCCTCCAGCCGGGCGACCGCATGATCGTCTGCTTCGACACCGGTAAGCCCAGCTTCCGCTCCCAGGAGATCGAGGGCTACAAGGCTCAGCGCAAGCCAATCGCCCCGGAGCTGAAGACCCAGATTCCCCTCGCTCACGAGATGCTGAAAGCCATGGGTATCTCCACGGCGGAGAGGGAGGGCTACGAGGGCGACGACGTGGCTGGCTCCCTGGCCAAGTACGCCCGAAAGCAGGGCGACCAGGTGGCCCTCTTCACCTCGGACAAGGACTTCCTCCAGCTGATCGAGCCCGGCATCGAGGTCCACGCCCTGCGCAAGGGCCTCTCCGATATCGAGGTCTACACCGTCGACAACATCAAGGAGCTCTACGGCGTGCGCGCCGACCAGGTCGCCGACTACAAGGCCATCGCCGGCGATGCCTCCGATAACTACAAGGGCATCCCGCGGGTCGGCGAAAAGACCGCTAAGAGCCTCCTTGAGAAGTATGACCACCTGGAGGATATCCTCGCAGCCTACAAGGACAAGTCTGACACCGCCCTGGCCCGCAACCTCAATGCGGGAGCCGAGGAGGGTCGCCTCTGCCTGAAGATCGCCACCATCGTGACCGACCTGGACGTCAAGGATTTTTATGACCAAGGGTCTGTCGCCCCGGGCGACCCCCACCAGCTCTTGAGCTTTCTGACCCGCTACAGCATGACCAAGTACGCCAACGCCGTGCGGGCCAAGATGGAGGCCAAGACCCCGAAGGCCCCCGAGGTCCAGGAGGCCGGCAGCGTGCAGTATGCGGTCATCCACGACCTGGATCCGGCCGATCTGCCCCGGGCCGTCTCGGTGATCCTCGACGGGGAGAACGAGAACGTCTCCTCCGTCTTGGGCTTCGCCCTGGGACACGCTGATGGCCGAGTGGATTTTCTGGATGCTGCAGAAGTTGAGCAGGCTACAAACTTTAGAAAGTTTATCGAAGATGCCTCAGTCGAGAAGGATTCTCTCGACTCGAAGTCGACCATCGTGGCCGGGCGGAGACTGGGATTGAAACCCCAGGGTTTCACCTTCGATATGCTGTTGGCCTCCTACCTCATCGACTCTGACCACGCCGCCACCCTGGAGGACTGCTTCGCCCAGCTCTACATCACCCTGCCGAAGGACTCCATCCAGCGGATCGTCGATGCCACCGCCATCATGGAGAGGCAGAGGGACAGCCTTCTCGGCACCATCAAGATGCAGGAATCCCTGCCCCTTCTGACCCAGGTGGAGATTCCCTTGGCGGTCAACCTGGCCGACATGGAGTGCGAGGGTCTACCCATCGACCTGGGCGAGCTGTCCCGCATCCGCGAGGAGTATCGCCACCTTCTGAAGGAAACCGAGGCGACCATCTACGAGCTGGCCGGCCAGGAGTTCAACATCAAGTCGCCCGCCCAGGTGGCTGACATCCTCTTTGGCAAGCTCGGAATCCAGTTGGACAAGCGTGAGTCCGGCACCTCGATCGAGGTCTTGAACAACCACGTCGCCGACCATCCCATCGTCCCGATGATCATCCAGCACCGCACCTACTCCAAGATCATCTCCGCCTACCTCGATGCCCTGCCCAAGCACGTCCTTTTCGACGGGAAGATCCACGCCAAACTCAACCAGACCTTGACCTCGACCGGCCGTCTCTCCTGCTCCGAGCCCAACCTGCAGAACATCTCGATCCGCAAGGAGGAGGGCAAGGAGATCAGAAAGGCGTTCTTCTACCCCGATCCCGACTTCGAGTTCCTCTCGCTGGACTACTCCCAGGTCGAGCTCAGGATCCTGGCTTCCCTGGGACACATCCCCAACCTTTTGAAGGTCTGCAACTCCGGTGAGGATATCCACGCCGCCACCGCCTCCCTAGTGTTCAACGTCCCCATCGAAAAGGTGACCCACGAGATGCGCCGGCAGGCCAAGACCGTCAACTTCGGCATCGTCTACGGCATCTCCACCTATGGCCTGAAGGAGCGGTTGGGCATCAGCTTCGGGGAGGCGCAGGCCATCATCAAGGCCTTCAAGCAGACCTTCGATGGCATCGAGGCCTACGAGGAGAGCGTCAAGGAGTTCGCCCACCGCAACAGCTACGTCGAGACCATCATGCACCGGCGCCGCTACTTCCCCGAGATCGACTCGACCGATCCCCGGCGGAGGGCCTTCTCCGAGCGGGCCGCGGTCAATGCGACCATCCAGGGTTCGGCCGCCGACCTGATCAAGGTGGCGATGAACAAGGTGGGCGAGATCCTCAGGGGCCACCGCTCCCGCATGGTCATCCAGATCCACGACGAGCTCGTCTTCAAGATGGCCAAGGACGAGGAGGAGACTCTGGTCCCCAAGATCATCGCGGCCATGGAGAACGCCCTGCCGCTGGATGTGAAGCTCACGGTCGAGGGCTCGACCGGCCACAGCTGGTTCGACTGCAAGTAGGAGGTTGATCCGATATGCCTGAACTGCCCGAGGTGGAGACGGTCCGCCGCCTCCTTAAACCTACGATCGTCGGTCAGACCTTCACCGGCCTGGTCAGCCTGAGCCCGCGCCAGCTCGACCCTGCGGCCCCCGTCATGGCCAAAGCTCTCAAAGGGCGGACGATCAAAGACGTCCAGCGGCGGGGAAAGTTTCTGATCCTGGCGCTGGATGACGGCTCCCACCTGGTCTGCCACCTGCGCATGGAGGGCAAACTCTTCCACCTGGCTAAGGACGACCCCTGGTCCGACCCCCACGACCGGGTCATCTTCACCCTAGCCTCGGGGGACAAGCTGATCTTCAACGATACCAGGCGCTTCGGCCGCCTCTGGTACTACGCGCCCAAAGCGGAGCTTTCCTGCCTCAGCAACCTCGGTCCCGAGGCGACCGACCTCAAGCCGGACTATGTTTATAAAAAGCTCAGAGCGGAGCGCCGGCCCATCAAGGAGGTCCTCCTCGATCAGAGCGTCTTCGCCGGCATCGGCAACATCTACGCCGACGAGATCTGCTTCGCCTGCCACCTCAATCCCTTCCTGCCGGCGAAGGGCATCGCAGACCTGGAGCAGGCCAGCGCCGATATCGCCAGAGAGAGCGCCAGGATCCTCGAGCTGGCCATCCAGTCCAAGGGTTCGACGGTCCGCACCTACCAGGCGGCCAACCACGTCAAGGGCTCCTTCCAGGACCTACTGAAGGTCTATGGCCGGGCAGGCAAGCCCTGCACGGTCTGCCACACCCCCATCTGCAAGCGAGAGCTCAAGGGCCGCGGCACCAGCTTCTGCCCCCGCTGCCAGGGCGTCCCAGCCATCCTGGGAATCACCGGCGGCATCGCCGCGGGCAAGACCACGGTCTGCAAAATCCTCGAAGCCAGGGGCTTCCATTACATCTCGACCGACGAGGAGGCGAAGAGGCTCTACGAAGATCCCAAGGTGGTCAAGATTCTCTCCAAGATCGACCCCGCCTGCTTTGGAAAGAAGGGTGTCGACAAGGACTATCTGCGCCGCCGTCTGAGCGAGGATAAGCCCTTCCGCCGCCGCTGGCTCACCGCCCTCTATTCCGCTCTGAAGGAGAAGGTTATCCACATGATAAATAACCAGCCCGACAAACCTTTTGCCATCGAAGCACCCCTCCTCTTTCAGGCAAAGATGGATACTCTCTGCACCCGGATCATCCAGGTGGTGACGCCCGACCCGCTCGCCCGGCTGATCGAGCGCGGCTCCAAGAACCCCCAGGCGCAGATGAAGCTGGCCTCCACCAACGACTGGGAGCGATACACCCCTCAGTGCGATGCCATCATCGCGACTGATGGGCCGAGGGAGCTGCTTAAAAGCAAGGTCGATGACTGCCTGAAGAAACTCGGTATCTAAGCTGTTTTGTTCAAGTCTTTAACACTGGGTTTTCATTATAATTTTCTCTAGAAGATACTAGAGGAGGTTGAAGCATGACAGCTGGTCAGAGAATCAAACAGCTCCGCGAGGAGCACGGGATGACCCTCGAGCAGGTCGCTGCCAAGGTCCACCTTCAGAAGAAGGACATCATGGATGCCGAGGCGGGTCGGCGCACCCTCTCGCGCAAGCAGCTGGAGATCCTCGGCAGGGCCTTCGGCGTCAATCCTGACTATCTCGCCGGCAAGGTCGACGACCCGACAATCGTGGCTCCCGCACCCAAGCCCAAGCCTCAAGCCAAGGAGGAGAAGCCGGTCGAGGCCGAGCCTGAGAAGCCCCAGAAGAGCGGCGGCCTGCTGGCCAACGCCTTCGTGAGGAGGGTTCAGTACCTGTACATCGGACTGATCATCCTGGGTGCGGTCGGTATCGGCCTGCTGTTCATCCCCTACCACACCGGTCTAGATGGCAGCCTACCCACCTCCTTCTTCCAGCTGCTCGGCGGCGAATTCCAGCACTGGTTCAGCGATGACATCGCCAACATGGGCGTGACGTTCACCTTCATCCTCTTCCTCGGCCTCATCCTGGAGATCGCCGTCGCCGCCATCCTGATGTTCATGGATGTCGACCCCGAGTATCCCACCTTCTTCCGGACGACCACGACCATCATCTTCCTCCTGTCCCTCATCAGCGTCGTCGCCATGATCCTGACCTCGATCGGTCTGAACAACATCTCCTACACCCCCGGCGCCGGCGCCTACGTCACCCCCTGCATCCAGCTGCTCGGTCTCGCCTTCCCCATCGCCTACACCTTCCTGGCGCGGCGCGAGGCGGCCGCTCAGGCCGAATAGAAATGAGAGGCCGCACGAGAGTGCGGTCTTTTATTATCCGAATATATCTTGAACTACCCGAAATCAAAAAACCGGCTTGCGCCGGCTGAACTTCACTTGTTCTTCTTCTCTTCCTCTTCCTCCTCGGTCGACTTGAGGGGCTCGAGGTTCAGGTAGGTGACCTTGAGGTCGCGGGTATCGACGTGGCGCGGGGCGGTGGAGCCGGTGGTGGAATAGCTGCTGGAGGAGGTTGAGGTCTGGCGCGAGCTGACGGCCGGAGCGAAGCTGGAGCTATCGATGTTGGCCGAGGTCAGGGTCTTGTCCGACTGCATGAACTCCTCGGAGCGGCGGATCAGGTCGGGGATCTTCACCTCGCGCCGGTGAGTCTTGGCGTACAGGCCCTCGAACATGGGGAGGTTGCCATCGTGGGTCGCCTTGTAGTTCTCGACCTTCTCCTGGTGGATGCGCCGCTTAGCCAGCAGGATGCGGGCGCGCTGGCGGGCGGAGAAGACCCTAGAGAGGGAGGCTTCCTTAGCGACGGTCTCGCGGCCGAGGCTGTCGACGGCGATGACGTAGATGGGATCGATCGACTGCGCGTTGAAGTTGTGCGAGACGACGAACTTCTCGACGCGCTCGGGATTGAGCTTGTAGGTGATCGAGGAGCCGGTGAGGACCTCGACGTTGTGGGACTTGCTCAGGCGCCTCTCGGAGAACTCATTGATGAGGGAGACCGTCTGGTCCTTGTACCGAAGACCGAAGTCCTTGAGCGTCACATCCCTCAGCGAGCTGTTGAAGATGGTGATCTCGAGATACTCTTCCATCGTCTCGGAATCATAGGCGAGCTTCGCGCTGAGCTTGAGGTTTGACCGCTCCATGAACCTGGCGCCCTTGCGGGCGTAGATCATCGCGGCGATCGACACGCCCAGGACGCAGATAGCCAGGATGCCCACAGCGAGGACGCCGACCCAGCTGTTGCTGTCCCACCACGACTGTGCACCATCCATAGAGAGCCTCCTAAAAATAAAATGCAAATCGGAAGTATTTTACCCCAAAGCCAACCAAACGCCCCAGGCTAGACCTTGCGTTATGCTTTAATCCTTTCGTCCCCGATCCTCGTCCAGATTGGTGCCGAAGATCGGCTGGGTCGACCGCCCGCCGAGATAGTGGTTTCTCAGGATTATGAAGGGGATCCAGGAGAGATACATCAGGAAGTCGTAGAGGATGCCCGCCCAGCCGATCCTAAAGCTCACGCCCTTGGAGAACTCGCCCAGAGCGAAGCTGAAGAGGTAGTAGTTGTAGGCCACGCCGTAGGCTAGCAGCATCAGGCCGCCCAGGACCAGGAGCAGCCAGTAGAGGCGGTCGCCCTTCCCGGCGGGAAGGAAGATGGTCACGGTCGCGATCAGGAAGATGAGGATCGTCCCGGTCAGGCCGAGAGCGGCCAGGACCACGAAGTTCCCAGCGGGATTATCGTAGAGGAAATCGAAGCCAGTCAGCGTCACAGGGCTGCCGACCAGGTTCGGGTCGGTGATGGTCATGAAGGGACCGAAGCCGATGAAGATCATCACCAGATAGGCCAGAGCCAGACACAGGTAGCCGCTCTTGGCCACGAAGTCGACTCTGGCGAGCCAGTGGCGCAGCTCGAGAAGGAAGATATGCACGCACGAGACCTCCCGGGAGGCTATTTTAACCGCTGTCGCATCCGGACTTTAACCAGCAGCGCCCGGCCGCCGCGATAGCCCAGAGCCAGAAGCAGGAAGAAGGTGGCCACGATGATGATGGTCGAGCCGGAGTTGGTGCCCCAGGGGAAGGAGATGACCAGGCCCAGCACGCCGGCCAAAAGGCTGGCGATGACCGCGACGATCGTCGTGCCCCGATAGGACTTGGTCAGCTGGAGCGCCGTAGCCACGGGGATGACCAGGAGGGAGGAGACGACCAGGCTGCCGATGACAGTGGAGGCCAGAGCCACGGCCGCGGCGGTGAAGACGGTGTCAGCCACGGCCAAAAGGCGCACGCGCAGGCCGGCGATCTTCGCCTCGTAGGAGTTGAAGGCCGCATACATGTTGGCCCGATAGAGGACGAGGGAGAAGATGATCACCGCCAGGGAGACGGGGATGATGACCCAGAGGTCGGTCAGGGTGACCAGGCTGACCGAGCCGAAGAGATAGGCGGAGAACTGGTTCGAGGTGACGTACTTGGTGAGGATGCCGGCCACGCCGACCGAGACCGACATGGCGATGGCCAGGGCCAGCTCGGCGTACTTGGAGAACTTGGTGCGGATCAGCTCGATGATCAGGCCGGCCACCACGCTGACCAGGATGGCCATGCCCGTCGGCAGGACGCCGGCGAGAAGGCCGACCGCCACACCCAATAGAGAGGTGTGGGAGAGGGCATCGCCGATCATGCTGAAGCGCTTGGTGGTCATATTCAGACCCATCAGCGGCAGGGCGGCACCGAGGCAGAGGATGGCGATCAGCGACTTCCACATGAAGGGGTAGGAGAACATCCCACCCGCGAGTATCTGATTGAACATGTCAGGCAGCCTCCCGATTCTCGCAGTGCTCGGGCCCGTGGGGATAGATCTTTCCCTCCCTCAGGGCCACGATCCGGTCCGCACCCTGAAGGTCGGAAAGGAAGTGGGTGACCAGCACGATGGTCTTGCCCATCTCCTTGTTCAGCCTCAGGGTCTCATGGAGGAACTCGTCCCTGGAGTCGGAATCCATACCCGTGGTCGGCTCGTCCATGACCAGGATGTCGGGGTCGGAGATCAGGGCCTTGGCCAGGCGCACGCGCTGCTGCTGACCGCCCGAGAGCTCGCTGATGGCCCGGTTGCGCAGGTCGCGGATGCCCATGCTCTCCAGCGCCTGGTCGACCTTGGCCCAATCAGCCCTGCGCATGAAGGCGAAGGGCTTGTACTTGAGGCCCAGGGAGACCACCTCGGCCACGGTGGCGGGGAAGATCATGTCCGCCGCCCCGGTGACCTGAGAGATGAAGGCCGCCCGGCGGAAGGTGTTCTCGAGCTTGCCCACCTGGGGTTTGACCAGGCCCATGAGGATCTTTAAAAGCGTGGTCTTGCCCGCGCCGTTGCGGCCGATCAGTCCCAGGAACTCACCGTCCTCGACCGTCAGGTTGACACCGGCTAGGACCGGCTGTTTATCCCCGTAGGAAAATGCAGCATTTTCCAATTTAATCATAGAATTTGACCTCCTAATCCTTCAGCTATCTCATTGAGGTTATCCATCATGACCGAGATGTAGTCCTCCCCGGCCATCAGCTGCTTGTAGGGCAGGGACTCCAGTGCGGAGAGCTCGCGCTTCTCCAGCCGGTAGCCCCGGTGGGAGAGACCGATATCCTCGATCACGACATCGACCGCCGTGTGACTGTCCAGGCTCTCGACGTAGATGCAGTGGATATCGTTATCCACGATCAGGTCCTCCATCTGGGCCAGGCGGTCGGGGCTGGGGGTGTTGTCGGCAAAGTCGGCGATGCCAAACTGCTCCAGGCCGTAGTCCAGGCAGAGATAGGAGAAGGCCTCGTGGGAGGTGACCAGCAGCTGGCCCGCAAAGGGGGCGAGGGTCTCTGCGTAGGTCTGGTCCAGGTTGATCAGAGCGGCGCGATGCGCGACGGCATTGGCCTCGAGCTGCCCGACCTTGGTCTGATCGGGATAGTTCTCGATGACCGCCTGACTGACCGCATCGAAGAGGGCGACGGCCCGCTTGGGTGAGAGCCAGACGTGGGGGTCGATATGGCCCTGGCTGCCATCGATGGGTCTGCCATCCAGGTCGGTCAAGCCACTCACCTCTCCCGCGCGCACGTGTTTCATTCCTTGATCCGCCACGGCATCGGCGAAGGAGTCGAAGCCATCCATCAGGCTGACCAGCAGGTAGGATTCGGAGGCGGCAGCCAGCTTCTGCGGGTCGGAGGGGTCGAACTCGTGCGGGTCGCTCTCCCCGCAGAAGTCGATGGTCTGCCCCAGACCCGGGGCGACGAACTCTCCCCCGACATAGGTGTTGCCAAAGACCTTGTTCACCATGTCGTAGAGAGGGTAGAAAGTGGCGGTGACCAAGGGGATATCAGCTTGCCCGGTCTCCTCATAGATGCTCATCCACGGATCGGGGCCGCCCCCGGCCTGACAGGAGGCTAGAAGGGCACACAGTCCGACCGTGGCGAGAGCCTTGCGAAATCTTCTCAAAGACTTTCCTCCACACATATTTGAAATTGATTTTCAGTTTCAGATTCTTCGAGAGTGTAAATGACCTTCTGTGAGGTGTCAATTCAATTTGAAACTCAATTTCAAATTCATTCTCACAAACGGTTTTTTAAATCGTCCGTCCCCCGCCCCCATCCGGGCCCTCTGGGGGGCTGAGATTCAAATTCGGTATAATTAAGCGGTTTTGTACGTCGTGATTCGCGTCTTGCAAAATGAAAGGAAACACCGATGGAGCCCCAAGAGATAGAGAAACTCTACCGCGCCTATCCGCGGCAGGTATATAGCCTCCTCGACACCTCCTCGCACGGCCTGACCGCTGCCGAGGTGGAGGAGCGGCGGAAGAAGTATGGCCCCAACAAGCTGGCCAAGGCCAAGAAGAAGCCACTCTGGAAGACCTTCGTGGAGAACTTCATCTCCCCGATGGCCCTCCTCCTGTGGGCCGCTGGCATCATCTCCCTGGTCGCCTCCTTTCTCGGTAAGGGCACCTCGGAGAGTCTGGGTCCCGTCACCGACCCCCAGATGATGTATCTGGCCATCGCCATCTGGCTGGTCAACATCATCAACGGCATCTTCTCCTTCCTCCAGCAGTTCAAGGCCGGCAAGTCGACCGAGGCCCTGGCCAAGATGCTCCCCACCTATGCCCGCGTCATCCGCGACGGGCAGGAGGTCCGCGTGGAGGCGGAGGAGCTCGTCCCTGGCGACATCATCGTCCTGAGCGAGGGTGACCGCATCTCCGCCGACGCCAGGATCCTCCTGGCCGACGACCTGACCTGCGCCCAGTCGGCCCTCGATGGCGAGGCCACCCCCTCCCGCAAGACCCTAGAGCCCCTCAAGGAGGCGCCCGACAACATCCCCTCCGCCAAGAACCTGGTCTTCGCCGGCACCGCGGTGGCCACCGGCTCGGCCCGCTGCGCGGTCTATGCTACCGGCATGAACACCGAGTTTGGCAAGATCGCCACGCTGACCCAGGATATCACCCCCAAGCAGTCGACCCTCCAGCGCGAGATCGACCGCACCACCAAGATCATCTCGATCATCGCCGGCAGCATCGGCCTGGTCGTCTTCATCCTCGGCATCGTCATCAACGGCATCTCCCAGAACAGCTTCACCGACCCCACCACCTACCTGACCCAGTTCGTCTTCGCCCTCGGCATGGTCACCGCCTTCATCCCCGAGGGCCTCTCGCCCACCGTCACCCTCTCCCTGGCCAAAGCTGTCCAGCGCATGGCCAAGGAGGGCGCCCTGATCAAGAGCCTGACCTCGGTGGAGACCCTGGGCTCCACCACCGTCATCTGCTCGGACAAGACCGGCACGCTGACCAAGAACGAGATGACCGTCAAATCCCTCTACCTCAACGGCGCCATCTATACGGTCACCGGCGACGGCTACGCCCCCGAGGGCGACATCCTCGCCCCCGACGGCCATCGGGTAACCGGCGGCGACGACCGGACGCTCCAGGCGCTTCTGACCGCTGGCGGTCTGTGCTCCGACGCCAAGTTGGTTCCGCCCGATCCTGCCGATCCCGACGGCCGCTGGACCGTATTGGGCGACCCGACCGAAGCCTGCCTCTCCGTCTCGGCTGAGAAGGGTCTGGTCTCGCCCGGCAACATGCAGAACCTCCTGCCCCGCATCCGCGAGCTCAACTTCGACAGCGTGCGCAAGATGATGACCACCATCCACCAGCTGGACGAGCCCATCCGCGACTGCCAGCGTCTGGCCTTCACCAAGGGCGCGCCCAAGGAGGTCATCTCCCAGTGCACCCGGATCATGATCGACGGCCAGGTGCGCGACATCACCCCCGCCGATGTGGCCGCCGCCATGAAGCAGAACGACGCCTACGCCAGCGAGGGCCTGCGCGTGCTGGCCATGGCCTGCCGCCTCCTGCCCAAGAGCGGCGAGGGCCTGCCCATCGCCCTGTCAGACTACAAGCCCGAGAACATCGAGAACAACCTGGTCTTCCTCGGCCTGCAGGCCATGCAGGATCCTCCCAGAGACGGGATCAAGGAGGCCATCGCCGAGTGCCACCGCGCGGGCATCCGCGTCATCATGGTCACCGGCGACTACGGCCTGACCGCCAAGGCCATCGCCAAGAAGATCGGCATCATCGACAAGTCCAGCGTCCGGGTCATCACCGGCGCGGAGCTGTACGGGATGGAGGATGCCGACCTGCGCGACGCCCTCAAGGACGAGGTGATCTTCGCCCGCATGGCTCCCGAGCAGAAGTACCGCGTGGTCTCCTGCCTCCAGGAATTAGGCCACATCGTGGCGGTCACCGGCGACGGCGTCAACGACGCCCCGGCCCTGAAGAAGGCCGACATCGGCGTAGCCATGGGCATCGCCGGCACCGACGTGGCCAAGGATGCGGCCGACATGATCCTGACCGACGACAACTTCGCCTCGATCGTCAAGGCCATCCGCGAGGGCCGCGCGGTCTTCGCCAACATCCGCCGCTTCATCACCTACATCTTCAACTCCAACGTCCCGGAGGCGATTCCCTTCCTGCTGCCCCTGGTCACCTTCAACGCCGTCCCCCAGATGATCACCATCATGGAGGTCCTGCTGGTCGATATCGGCACCGACCTGACCCCGGCTCTGGGCCTCGGTGTCGAGCCGCCCGACGACGGGGTCATGAGTCAGCCCCCGCGCCCCAAGGATGCGCACCTGATCGATAGGAAGCTCCTGGGCCGGGCCGGCTACTACGGCCTGCAGACCTCCATCCTCTCCCTGGGCGCCTACTTCCTCTACAACCTCTTCCAGAGCCGGGCCCTGGGCATGCCCTTCACGATCTTCTCGGCCCAGACCGTCGTGAACGGCACCGTCGATCCCACCTACTGGATGATGTCGACAGCCGTCGTCCTCGCCTCCATCGTCTTCTGCCAGATCGGCATGGGCTTCAACTGCCGGAGCGAGGGCAGCACCCTCAAGCGAGGCCTGCTCTCTACCCGCCTGATGCTCATCGGCGTCGCGGTGGAGATCGTCCTGCTCTTCGTCGTCATCTTCACTCCCTGGATCAACGAGGAGATCTTCCAGGCCCAGGGCCCGACGGTCTGGCAGATCTGGCCGATTCTGCTGTCGTTCCCCTTCGTCGTCTTCGGTCTAGAGGAGCTGCGCAAACGCTATGGCAAGATGGTGTGGGCGCGTGTCGAGAAGGTATTCAAGCGGGGCGGTGAGCCCAAAAAGGAGGAGAGGTAGATGAGAGTGATGATCATCGGCTGCGGGAGGCTGGGCTCCGCCCTGGCCCTCGAGCTGTTCAAGAAGGGCAACGAGGTCACGGTCATCGACCGCGACAGCGAGGTCTTCTACCGCCTGGGAACCGAGTTCTCGGGCAACACCATCGTGGGCATGGCCTACGACAAGGACACCCTGGAGGAGGCGGGCATCCAGTTCATGGACGCCGTCATCGTCTGCACCAGCTCCGACGAGATGAACGCCACCACCGGCCGCGTGGCCAAGGACATCTACATGGTGCCCCGGGTCCTGGCCCGGCTCAACGACCCCCACAAGGCCAAGATCTACGAGAGCCTGGGTCTCAGGACCATCTCCACCACCGGCTACGCGGTCGATCGGGCGCTGGAGCTCCTCAGCTACGACCGCATGGACAGCGTGGCGATGCTGGGCGAGAGCGGCGACACCGAGATTGTTCGCATCGTCGCCCCCGCCGACGTCCAGGGCGCCAAGGCGGCGGAGCTCTCGCTGCCGGGCTGCTACAACCTGGTGGCGATCGTCAGGGGTTCCTCCTCGCTCATGCCCGAAAAGGATGAGACGATCAGGACCTCGGACATCCTCTACTTCACCGTCAACACCCGGGAGAAGGCCAAGCTCAAGCGAGCGCTGGGCCTGTAGGTAGGAGGGCAAGGATATGAAGGTAGTCATCGTAGGCGGCGGCCAAGTCGGCAGCTACATGGGTGAGCTGCTGGCCAAGAACGGCTGCGACTTCCGCATCATCGAGGAGGATCGCGCCGACGCCGATCTGCTCATCGAGCGCTTCGGCGAGCGGCGGGTCATCTTCGGCGACGGAACCTCCCCCACCATCCTCGAGTCCAGCGGCATCGAGACCGCGGACGTCGTCGCGGCCGTGACCGGTCACGACGAGACCAACCTGGTCATCTCGACCATCGCCAAGTTCGAGTTCCAGGCTCCGCGCGTCATCGCCAGGGTCAACAGCCCCAAGAACGCCTGGCTCTTCACCATCGGCATGGGCGTCGACGCTGCCATCAACCAGGCGGACATCATCGGCCACATGGTCGTCGAGGAGATGTCCATGAAGTCCCTCATGACCCTGATGAAGCTCTCCCGCGGCTCCTACTCGATCATCCAGCTGACCGTCTCCGACAAGTCCTCGACCGTCGGCAAGCAGGTCAAGGACTTGGCCAGCGCCCTGCCCGACTCGGCCCTGATGATCGCCATCTACCGCGGCGAGAACCTCATCATCCCCCACGGCAACACGATCATCTTCCCCGGCGACAAGATCATGTTCTTCGCCTCCGAGCGCATCCACGCCGAGCTGGACAACCTCTTCAACGCCCGGGGAGGTGCGCGCTGATGGTCTTTCGTGCCCTGGGCGGCGTCAACGAGCGGGGCAACCACTGCCTCCTCCTGGACGACGAGAGGTGCCCCATCCTCCTCGACTGCGGTCTAGGTGGACCCAAGAACCCCTATCCCCGCCTGACTGAGGACATCGCCAGGCGGGCCAAGCTCCTTCTCGTCTCCCACTCGCACCTTGATCACATCGGGTCGATTCCCAAGCTTCTAGAGCTCGGCTTCAAGGGCCGAATCATCACCTCGGAGACCACCTATAAGACTGCGGGCAAGCCGGCCGATTGGGACTGCCTCTTCATCGCTCCCAGCCAGACTCTAGAGGTCGAGGGGGCTCGCATCACCGCCCACCGCGCCGGCCACTGCCTGGGCTCCCTCTGGTTCGAGATCGAGCTGAGCGGAAAGAGGGTGATCTTCTCCGGCGACTACCTCGACGGAGGCGCCTACGCCTGCGATCCCATCCGCGGCCAACGCGCCGACTTGGCCATCATCGACGGCTCCTACTACGGCAAGCAGGTCCCGCCCATGGCTGAGAGCGTCCAGCGCCTGACCGCCCTGATCAGAGAGGCGGACGGACGCGTCATAATGCCAGCTCCCAAGAACGGCCGGGGCCTCTGCCTCCACGCCCTCCTCACCACGCTCGGATACAGCGTCAACATCGTCGGCAAGATCCAGACGACAGATTCCGATCTCTGGCTCAAGGATCGAATCGGTACGATCGTCTCCGACCCTGACGGCCGGGCGATCCTCTTGACCGACAAGGACTTCACCGCGTCCGAGACGGTCGCCCTGGTCGAGAGCGATAGCCAGCGCCGGCTGATCTTCACCGGGAATCTCGACCCCGGGAGCGTGGCCGAGCACCTGGCCCTGACCCGGCCCAACACCGCGCGCTGCTTCTATAACGCCCACATCACCCAGGAGGAGATCGACGCGCTCGTCGCCGCCAACGACTTCGCCCGCGTCATCCTCTTCTCCTCGGCCAAGACCGACTATCCCAGCCTCGAGTTCCCCCTTTAATCTCCAGTCCACTCGAGCGCTACAATCCCGACGGAGGTCTAATCCCTATGCTCAAGAATCTCGGAGTTCAGCCCTATCTGTTCCCCATGCCCGTCCTGATGATCGCCACCTACAACGAAGATGGCTCCGTCGACGTGATGAACATGGCCTGGGGCGGCATCTGCTCGGACGACCTGGTCGCGCTCAACCTCGCCGAGGAGCACATGACCTCGGAGAACATCCAGCGCACCGGCGCCTTCACCATCTCCGTGGCCGACCTGCCCCACCTGAAGGAGTGCGACTACCTGGGCATCGCCTCGGCGCGCAACACGCCCGACAAGTTCGCACGGACCGGCCTCAAGGCCCATCGGAGCGAACTTGTCAACGCCCCGGTCGTCGAGGACTTCCCCCTGACCCTGGAGTGCGAGGTCGTCCAGATCCAGCACGGGCCCGAGGGCTTCCGCGTGGTCGGCCGCATCCGCAACTGCCTGGCCGACGAGCGCCTCTTCGACGAGCAAGGCCGCATCGACGCCTCGCGGCTGAACGCCTTCTGCTTCGACCAGACGACCGGCAGCTACTACGCCGTCGGCCCCAGGGTGGCCAAGGCCTTTAACGCCGGCCTGCCCCTCCTGAAAAAGAAAGCCTGATCCAAGTTGGTAAATATCTAAAAAATCCTAGTTTTTTGCGCTCTTCTGTATTTTTACAATTTCTAATTACTCTATAATCTTTTTAGCAAGAAATTTTTCTTGGGGTCTTTTTAGATAAGCCAAAGGGAGAGGTGATACCTATGGACAACATGGTTCTTACAGCCATGGCGAGAGCGGGGGATCTCGCCAGCTACACCACGGCCGACTGGGTCGGCATCGGCATCGCTATCGGCCTCGTCCTAATTCTCGGCGTGCTGGCTGTGCTTCTGACGCGCAAGATCTTCATCCGCACGATCTTTGGCGTCTCCTTCCTAGGTCTGGTGCCCCTGATCCTCTTCCAGCTCTGGGCCCCGCTGATCATCCTGGCCCTCTTCCTGGCCAGCCTCGCTATGGCGGTCTCCGTCTCCGGCGCCCGCTCCTTCCAGGATTCGATCGCCCACTCGTTCAAGCACATCCGCCATCGCCGCGGCACGCCCGAGGAGGTCGAGACGACCGAGTTGGTCAAGAAGGTGGCCGAGGCGATCGAGTTCCTCGCCAGCCACAAGATCGGCGCCATCATCGCCTTCCAGAAGAACGACGCCATCGACATCCCCAAGGACGCCTGCATCATCGATGCGCGCTTCGTCCCCGCCCTGGTCGAGACGATCTTCTTCCCCAACACCCAGCTCCACGACCTGGGCATGGTGGTCATCGGCGACACCATCCACGCCGCGGCGGTCCGCTTCCCCAGCACCACGCGGACCTTCACCGGCAAGTTCGGCTCCCGCCACCGCGCGGCCATCGGCCTGTCCGAGCAGGTGGATGCGGTCATCGTCATCGTCTCCGAGGAGACCGGCAAGGTCTCCATCGCCCACCGCGGTTCGATCACCCAGTGCAGCCTACGCGAGTTCCCCACCACCTTCAAGAACTACATGCTGGTCACCACCCCCTACACCCGCGAGGAGAAGGAGAAGAACGCCAAGAGCAGCGACTGAAGTGAGCCCGGGTTCGCCCGGGCTTTTCGAATCCGAAAATACCTCACGACCAATGAGAATATTAAGCGCTTCACCATCTCGAAAGACCGGCCTTTTCGTCTTAGAATACTCGAAGTCTTTCCAGATGGGAGGATGGCGCGATTATGGAAAAGCACGCACTGACGGATTATCTGTTGAAGGTCGAGGAGATCGCAAAGGTCGGTCTGAAGTATTCGCAGGACCCCTACGCGCTGGACAACTACGACGAGCTCCAGCGCCTGACCTCCAGGTTCCTAGAGAGCATCGACGCGGTGCGCCTCGATGGCCTCAACTACTTCCGCCGCGACGTGTACCCCACCCCCTCCGTCTCGGTCAGGGCGATCATCCTCTCGGATGACCGCAAGAAGGTCCTGATGGTTCAGGAGGCCAAGGACGAGGGCTGGTCCTTCCCCGGCGGCTGGGCCGAGATCGGCCTCTCCCCCGTCGAGAGCATCCGCAAGGAGATCTGGGAGGAGGCCGGCAGCGACTGCGAGATCACCGACATGGTCGGCGCCATCGACCGCTACTCCGGCCTGCCGACCGCCGGCGCGCCCGAGTACATCCTCGTCTACACCGCCAAGCTCAAGGGCGAGCCGCACCGTCCGACCTACGAGATCCTCAAGGTCGACTGGTTCCCCATCGACGACCTGCCCCGCATCTCGATCAAGAACGACGCCGATCAGATGCGCCGCATGCTCGACTGCGCCGTCCGCGGGCGCCGGCTGCTGGACTGATATCTGGTCCCCCACATTACTAAAGAGCAGCTGAGGCTGAACCAGATAGGAACTATCACAGATGGCTGACAAAAACGCTGACTGATAAACAGTTTTTGTGCTTTTCGATTATCTAGTTTTACAGATTAGATCTTCGAGAAACAATTTCCATTTCCGGTTGGTTCTTTAAAGGTTTCCTATCCATCCTTCGTAGGAAAAGATTCCTATCGAAGGTGGTGTCATCAACAGAAATCTGATTTAGTGTCAAAAAAACCACCCTCGCGGGTGGTCTTTTTTAACTTTCTTACTTGCGGATACCGCCCTTGCGGAAGGGGTTGAAGTGGGGGTGGTGAGGAGCGCTGGCGCCGTGAGCGTGCCAAATGGCACGGTAGGCCAGAACCGCCAGAGCCGCGCCGGCCATGGGGCCGAGGATGAAGATCCAGATCTCCTTGATGGGCTCGAACTCGCCGTTGGCCATGCACATGACCGCGGTGCCGATCGACCTAGCGGGGTTGCAGCCGGTGCCGGTGATGTTGAAGCCGAGCAGGACGATCGCGGTCAGGGACAGACCCAGAGCGATGCCGGAGACGGGGCCGTTCTCCTTCTTGTGGCCGGTGCAGAGGATGGTGAAGACGAAGGCGAAGGTGAACAGGATCTCAGCGGCGAGACCGAGGAAGAGGAAGGGCCAGCCCTGAGCGGAGTAGGCCGCGGGAGCAACGGCCGCGCTGTCGACCACGCCCCAGGAGACGCTCAGGATACCCATGTTGACCGTATTGGAGGCTAGAGTGCTCGCGACACCACCGTTGCCGTGCCCGAAGAAGAGGAGCAGCAGCGCGCCGCCGAGCAGACCGCCGATCAGCTGGGCCACCCAGTAGCAGAGCATCTGGCGCAGACCGATCTTGTGGTTGAGGTAGAGGGCGAAGGTGACCGCGGGGTTGACGTGGCAGCCGGAATACTCGCCCAGAGCGTAGGACAGAGCCGTGACGACCAGACCGAAGGCGAGAGCGGTACCCACGGCCAGCGAGACGTGAGCCAGGGTGCCCTCACCCAGACCGCCCATCGAGAGACCGACGGCCGCGCCGCAGCCGACGAAGACCAGAACCGCGGTTCCGATCAGCTCGGCCAGGCAGCGCTTGAGCATGACGACGTTGGCGAGATGCTTCTCCTCCTCTAGGCTCAGAGGAGGTTCAGCGGCTGTATCCGCAGCCGCTACCGAGGGAGACTCGACCTTCTCCTCGGGTTTGGTGGATTCGTTCTGTGACATTCCAAAACCTTTCTTTGCAGATAGGTATTCTAGTCAACTTGAGGTTTCCTTAAAAGGGTAAACGGACGTTTTTTCGCTCATCTGCGCCGCTTGGCGGACCGGGGCGCATCCAGGAGAATCTCCCTGTAGAGCTTCTCCCACTGCTGGTAGACCAGCTCGGGCGCATAGCGCTGAGCCAGAGCCTGAGAGGCGAGGGAGAAGCTGGAGCGCAGGCTGGCATCCGCCCCGTGCATCCGCTTGATGGTGGCGGAGAACTCCGAGATATCGGTGGCTCTGAGGACATCGCGGCCCAGGATGGGTTCATACAGGTCCAAGTCGCGCACGAGGATGGGGAGGCCCACCGAGGCCGCCTCGAGGATGGTCATGGGGAAGAGTTCGTTGTAGGAGACGGAGACGTACATGTCGCAGGCATTGTAGAGCTCGTTCATCCGGCTGCGCTCGACCACGCCGATGAAGTGGAGATTGGGCGGGCACTTCTGGATGGCCCGCTTGATCTTCCGATGCTCGGCCGTCAGGCGGCCGAAGGTGAAACCGCCGGCCCAGATGAACTGGACGTCGGGATTGTCCTCCGCCAGCTCGATGAAATCGTACAGGCCCTTGCGGGGCTGGGTCTGGCCGACGGAGAGGACCACGAAGTCGTTATTCTTCAGGTTGAACTCGTGGCGGGCTCTCAACTTCTCCTTGATAGATAGAGGATGGAAAGTCTCAGTCGATACGCAGTTAGGGATATAGTGCACACGCTTGGGGTCGAAGCCCAGCTTGACCAGCTGATCGACATAGACCGGATTGACCGTGACCAGGTGATCGGCGCGGCGATAGAAGGCCATGACGTAGGATTTGAAGAGCTTCATGATGCCCTTGGGCAGGGCGATGCTCCCGTCGAGGGTCTCGGGCAGGAAATGGCACATGGCCACGGAGACGCGGCCGCGCTTGAGCTTGGGATAGAACTGGGGGTGGATATCGCACACGTGAACGATATCGGCCCGCTTCAAGCCCCGGCAGACCAGAGCCTCGAAGGCCTCGGTGCCATAGTGCTGAACGAGGTCGATATCCTCCAGAGAGGCGGAGTGGACACCCTGATCTCCCCGCTCCTTGCGCACCATCAGATAGTCGATTACGATCTTTTTTTCACTCGTGTCCATGGGCACCTCCCGACTGTAAAAAATCGTTTTGCCGTGCCGATTATACCCCAGGTTCAATCCTGATTTGTCGACCTCGGGAATAGGTAATATAATGTTTCGAACTTATGAAAAAACTTGGCTTGAAGATAAAGATTCGTGTCCCCGGAAACGAGGATCTCTCCGCGCGCCGCTGGTGGGCTCTCGCCCTCTGGGTCCTCTTCTTCGTCCTCTCCTGCTACTGCACCCTGGGCGTCGACTTTCTGGGCCAACCCCTGGAGTGGACGAAGAATAACATCCTCCCCTGGGAGTACTATCCCTTCTGGGTCATCGCCATCCTGGCCTACATCGGCTGCATGTGCCTCTATCCGCCTAAGCTGAAGAAGCGAACGATCCAGATCGTCTCGACCCTGATGGTCGTCTGGATGATCTTCGAGGCCGTGCGCGTCTTCACCGTTCCGACCACGCCCTTCGCCATCACCCTGCCGCGACCCATCAACGGGGCGGGCACGGTGACCAAGGTCTATGCGGCCAAGCTCTCCGACCTGATGATGGACTTCTCCGACGAGGTCCTCTGGGTCCTGCTCCTCTTCTCCATCTTCACCCTCTCGCGGCCTCTGATCGGCCGCATCGGCATCAAGATCTTCCTCTGGTTCGCCATCGCTGTCTGCTTGGTATGCATCTTCTATACCTATGCTCCCTCGCAGATCGACGCCTACCACCAGGTCATCGACTTCTTCACCGGCGTCTCTCCCAACCTGCCCGATATCAAGGGCTTCTTCCCCGAGAAGAACAGCTTCGCCGTCGCCCTCTTCATCGGCCTTCTGAGCACGATGATGCTCAACGCCGACCATCCCCGAGCCTGGCTCTACGTGCCTCTGATGCTCTACTTCGGCATCACCATCATGCTCTCGGGCTGCAAGACCCTGATGGCGATCCTGGTCGTCTTCACCCCCATCTACATGATCTGGCGCCTGGCCATCACCTACTCGGCCCACCCCGTGCGCAACTCGCTGACCGTCGGCGTCTGCGTCCTGGGCCTGGCCGCGCTGGGCGTGCTCTTTGCCACCCAGGGCCACATCGAGGGCACCTTCTTCAACCGCGTGCTCAACGGGCTGCAGGGCCTGATCCAACAGGGCTCTCAGACCATGAACTCGCGCTGGAACATCTGGCAGACCGCCATGACCGTCTATTCCTACTCGCCGTTTAGGATGATCTTCGGCTGGGGCTATCGCGCCGGCGAGCAGCTCTCCATGCAGTTTCAGAGCATCTGGTCCTTCGAGACCCAGCGCTCGACCCATTCGGGCATGCTGGACATCCTGCTGCGCTGGGGCGCCATCGGCGGCATCGGCTTCATCGGCATGCTGGCGCTGACCACCCACGAATACCTCGACCTCTCCCGCTCGGGCCGCACCGGCCTCGCGGTGGAGATGGCCATCGTCATGGCCCTGCTCATCATCTACAGCGTCGACGAGTCGAAGATGCCCTTCTACCGCGACACGACCTCGCTTATTCTCCTGGTCGTGAGCGTCTGTCCGGCCATGGCCTTCAATGATGGCGGCAAGGATATCGAGGAGGTCCTGATATGAGCGAGAGCGAGACCGAGAAGAAGCTCATCACCATCCGAGCGACCATCGCCCGCATCCGCGTCTTCCTCCAGCAGGAGGGCGGCGACATCGAGCTGGACAGCTTCGATGAGGAGACCGGCGTGGTCAAGGTGCGCCTGAGGGGCGCCTGCGCCGGCTGCTTCCTAGCCGGCGATGAGATCACCATGGGCGTGGAGTCGATCCTCCGCCAGGAGATCCCCTCCATCACCTCCGTCGAGATCGTCTCGGAGGATGGAGCGCCCATCAGCTTCGATCCGCGCACGGGTTTCTCCACCATCAACGGCATCCCTGTCATCGATCCTCTCGCCGACGACGATGAGGACGAGGAGGATCCCCTCTCGCCGCGCGCCCAACTGGTCCGAGCACAGCGAATCCTGACCAAGACCGACGAGGTCGATAGGGCTCTGAACGAGAATGACGCTAAGGAGAAGGACAAGAAGGGGGATAAAGATTAAGGCTCTTAGTCGAGAACTTCCCTTCAACAAGCAAAAAAGTTCACAGGCCCAACTCTCTTGGTCGCCTGTGAATTTTTATTTCTTAAACAGTGCTCTATGCGAAGAGAGTAATTAGAGGTCAGCCATAAAAGCCGATGTTGTGCTTACACATAATTCCAGTCCACTCCCGCATAATCACCATTTGAAACACTGACGTTATTGATATCGAGTTCAAGTGGAATCATCTGCGCTTTGATTGGACATAGATATCCTTCCCTTATCGCTCTTGGCATCGAATACTCAAATGCCTTGGAGTCGAAGTACTCGCCTAAGTTCTTATGATCTGCTTTGTCAGGCGTAGCAGTCACACCTATCAGGAACCGTACCTTGCCGCCCTTCTTCTTTTTCTTCTTCCCTTGGCCATCAACTATCTCCTGCTGGGGGCCTTCAACCTCGTCGCCGTCCTCGCCGACCGGAAGAAGCTTCCGATCGGCTTCTTCGGAAAGCTGTCCCTGGTCCTTCTCTCTCCGTTCTACAACCTGACCTACCTTCCCATCTACCTGACCTGCCTGTTCACCTCCTACGATCACTTCGGGTGGGAGAAGACCCCATGAATCCGCTTTCAGAAGAAGGATGGGTGAGAGCGAGGGGCGAAGTTCCGTGAGGTTTTTCGGGTCGGACCTCTTCTATTCCTGCACCAAGCGTGACAGACCTGGCTCTCGAAGTGGGGATGGTGCCGACTCGATCGATTGTCTTTCGCTGAGTTTTCCGTTTTCGCCCGATTTTTCCACTTCTTCC
>CALVYN010000008.1 GCA_944372245.1 uncultured Bacilli bacterium | reverse complement strand
CGCACCTAGCTCTTAGAGCCGTACAATAGAAGCAGGAGAGGAGCCCCGTACCTGTCTCATTCTAGGGGTTCACGACATTCTTCGACATGTGCATGCTTGGTCTACATCGATAGCAATAGCTCATTAGCCACCGAAATCAAAGCGACTAGAAAATCTGCTTTCTTTTACTAAACCATCATCAAAATACCCCTATAATTAAGCTCTCTTATCGCGATTGCAAACCTCATTTTACTAACGAGAGTCGATACAAAAAAATACGCTGCCACAGGCAGCGTATCTCATTGCTTTTTAAGCCTCGCCTACATGCCCTGGCGGATCGAGTCAGCCAGGAGCAGCAGCTGGTCGGAGGGCAGCGACAGGGTCTCGGTGAAGAGCTGGCCCAGCCCGTCATCCTCGTAGCGGGGGATGACGTGGAGGTGGAAGTGCATCACGCTCTGACCCGCGGCGCGCCCGACGTTGGTCACGACGTTCACTCCGGTCGCCCCCAGCTGGGCCAGGCAGGCCTGGCTGACCATCTGAGCGACCTGGATCGCGTGCGAGAGCAGGTCCTTGGGCACGGTGGTGAAGTTCTCGTAGTGGGACTTGGTCACCACCAGCGTGTGGCCCTTGGATGCCGGGTTGGCATCCAGGAAGCAGATCACGCTCTGGTCCTCGTAGACCTTGTTCGCAGGAATCTCGCCCTGCGCGATGCGACAGAAAACACAATCGGCCATCTTCTCTCCTCCTTGGAGGGCTCCTAGAGCCCTCTATCAACTATAGATTCTAGTCCTCGAACAGGTCGGGGTAAGTAGATTCCAGATAGTCGTAGAAGCTCTGGTTGTGGACCACGAGCTTGCCATCGCCGACCAGGTTCTTGATCCAGTAGACGACGGAATCGGTGCGGTAGGTGGAGTCGCCGACCATATTGTAGGCGACGTCCATCGCCATGGCGCGGCGGGCAGGGTCGGCCTCGTTGTTGACCTTGGTGCCCAGGTGGGAGTCATCGTAGATGTCGTCGTCGTCGACCATGGCCAGGTAGTAGGTGTCGCTGTCGGCATCGTAGATGGTGATGGAGGAGGCGCCGGAGTTGTTGACGGTGGAGGCGGGGGTGATGTACTTGTGGCCGCCCACCTCGGTCAGGACGGAGTCCATGTTGGCGGCGAAGAGCTGGTTGGAGACGCTGTCGGGCAGGTCGGACAGGTCATCCTTCTGGTTCAGGCCCTCGGTGTAGACATCCTGCTTGCGCAGGGAGTTGACCGCGCGGCGCACGCCCTCCTCGACGGAGTAGGCACCGGAGCCGGTGTACTCATCCTGGAGGTCGGAGTCGGTCAGCAGGGGGTTGTCTAGGTGAATCTTCTCCACGTCAGCCTCGATGCCGGCGTAGAGGTTGTCATCGGTCAGACCGCTCTCGGTGATCCAGGTCTGCTGCGCCTCGGTCAAGTCGACACCCTTCCACAGGATAGACAGTTCCTCCAGAGGGGCCGCGGCGTACTCGGCCTCGATGGTCTTGCCCTGGGAGAGGTAGTCGGCGTAGTAGGCGTTGATCAGAGCCTGAGCCGAACCCTGGCGGTCGTCGCGGTCGGTCAGGGCCGCGATGGAGACGTTGCGGAAGTCGGCGTTGACGATCGAGGAGTAGCGCTCGTTGTAGATGTACTGGGCGGTCAGCATGTTCTCGATGACGGTGGGCGCCTGGCTGCGGTTGATGTAGTCGTTATACATGTTGGGGGTGAAGATGTCCGCAAAGTCCGAGGTGGAGTTGACGACCACGCCCTTGTCGAGGGTGTTCTGGACCAGGCTGGTGTCCAGCTGGGCCAGGGAGTTGGCGTTGAGGGAGAGGGCGAACTGCATCTCGTCGAAGACGTTGAGGTAGTCGTAGGAGCCGTCGCTGACCATGTCGACCATGGCCTTCTGGGTCCGCTCGGTGATCTCCTTGGTCACGCCGAGATACTGGTAGGTGGAGCGCTGGAAGGTCTTGTCCTCGCCCACGCTGGAGATGAAGCTCAGCTCGTAGGCGGAGGAGGGATCCTCGTCCTCCTCGGAGGAGTAGAGGCTCAGGGTGTTGCCATCCTCATCAGCGATGTGGCCCTGAGTCAGCTCGGAGGCGATGTAGTCGAGGATGGAGTTGACGGCGGTGGCGTTGATCTCGCCGATGTCGTCGTAGTAGGCGCGGTCGTAGTTGAATGGGACCGCGACCTCGTTGCCGTCGCTGTCGGTGACGGTCAGGACGCCGTTGTTGTAGTCGGTGGGCAGATCGGGATAGAGGGTGCCGCTGCAGGAGGCCAGCGTGACAGAAGCCGCGAGAGTGCTGAGCAGGCTGATGAACTTTCTCTTCATATTTCTTTACCTCCCTTCGCTAGTCGATGACCAGACCCGCCGAGGTGCCGACATAGGCGGGGTTGTAGATCCAGTCGACACCGTAGGTGCCGGCGGGCTGGTTGTTGGTGAAGGCGGTGGCGGAGATGGTGCCGTAATCGACCACGTCACCGGATAGGGTTCCCAGGTTGATGTACATGGGGATGTTGCCATTGCCGAACTGGTCGATGGAGCTCAGAGGCAGGTTCAGGGAGACGGTGCCCTGCTGGAAGTCGAGCTTGTCGATGTAGGTCTGCCAGGCCCGGTCGTAGTTGTTGGTGTTGGTGTAGTCGTTCAGGGCCTTGGTGGAATCGATGTAGGAGTCGACCAGGGTCTGGATGTCGGCGGGCACGTTGACGGTGTAGCCGTCAGCCTCGGCCTGGGCCTTGGTGTTCTCGTACACGTCGAACTCGGAGTTGTTGTTCGAGCCCAGACCCTCCTCCTTGATGGCGGAGGTCAGGCCGTTGACACGGGTGTTGTAGTTGGCGTTGGAGGAGTAGCGGATGTAGTTGAGGTAGTTGGTGTCCTCGCTGGCGAGGGCCTCGGTCAGGTCGACGTTGTAGTAGTCGCTCAGGGGGTAGTCGGCGCCGGTGCTGGTCCGGTAGCTCTGGAAGGGGTCGCGCTGGTTGACGATGAAGTGGACGCCCTCGTAGCTGGAGGAGGACTCATCCTCGGAGGAGCCGGAGCTGTTGCCCGCGCGGGTGACCAGGACAGGGTTGCCCTGCTCGTCGCAGAGGACCTTGGCGTCGGCATCGACGTCGGCCAGCTGGTAGGTGAAGGTGTAGGCGCCGCTCTCGGCATCCTTGGTCAGGACGGGGGTGTAGGTCTTGATCTGACCGGTCAGGCCCAGATCAGCCAGGGTGCGGACCTGGAGGCCATCGCTGTTGAGGTAGTCACCGTAGGTGGTCACGTCATCCTCACCGATGTAGGAGCTGTAGACGGACTGCATCGAGTTCATATCCTCCTCGGAGAGGAAGACCAGGGACATCGAGTGGTTGTTGTAGTAGGTGTTGAAGATGACGTTCCTGGGGTAGTTGGTCTCCTCGGCGTTGGTGGGGGTGTGACCGGTCTCGTCGGCCTCGAGGTCATACATCTCGGTCAAGGCGATGGCGGAGGAGAAGGGGATGCCGAAGAGGGTGTACTCGCCCAGGTCGGTCTCAAAGTCCGCGTAGCCGGTCTCGGAGGGGCCCAGGGTCTCGATGGCGGTCTGGCGGTTCTCCGCGGAGACCGCGCCGTTGTACTTCATGTCCCAGACGAAATCGCCGAGCTTGAACTCGCTGACGAAGGAGGTGTTCCGGTCCATGATGCCCAGGTCGCCGTAGGCCGCGGCGGAGCCGGAGTCGTCGGAGGCGGTGTGGGCCACATCGCCGAAGCTCTCGGCGCCGGAGGCCAGACGCATCACGACGCGGCCGAGCTTCTGAGCCTGGTCCGCGGTGATGGTCGCGCGGTGATACTCGCCCGCGACCGCGGCGGTTTTCACCAGGATGTGCTTGACGTGGTAGGGCTGGTCCTTGTCGAGGTACTCATCCAGGAGGGAGCTCTTGATGTTCTCCTCGGAGTAGTACTCGTCGTTGGCGCTGTTCTTCTGCGCGGTTAGAGTCAGGTTGGCCCTGTACTCCTCGACGTTATCGACGTTGGCCGCCTGGAGCAGCTTCTCCTGCTCCTCCTTGACGGTGGTGGAGTTGGTGCGAGCGTTGTCCCTGGCAGCCTGATAGAAGTTGGTCTCCATCTGGTTGTCGATATCCGCCTCCATAGCGGCATCGACGGGGATGGCCAGCTGGGTGTAGACATCGTTGAGCAGGTTGTAGTAGGACTCAGCGGCCGCCTTGGTGTCGCGCTGAGTGTCGTAGATCTCCTTGATGGTGTACTCCTTGGCACCCACCTGGATCAGGGCGTCGTTCTCGACTCTGAGGTAGCTGTTGCAGGATGCGAGAAGCGTGGAGCACGCGATCCCGAGCAGCGGCAAGAATAGGAAGTTCTTCTTCATTGATTGCCTCCTGGCTTAGAAAAATGCCGAGTTATTCTATTGCCATTCGAGTGCCATAGCAAGACGGAGAGTAAATCTTTTTTGAACGCGCGCCTAGCGCGCTCGCACGTGTGCGCATATGAAGCAAACTTTATGGTGCCCCTTCAGGATTGTAAAAGCGGCTCGTAAATCGCCTTGTCCAAGACGGGGACCGGCAATATAATTCACCCTTGCGCTTTGGAGATGAGAGAGTGAGAACACAGACCATCGCAGTTTCCAGCCTCAAGGGCGGAGTGGCCAAGACCACCACCGCCGTCAACCTGGCCGCGGCTCTGAGCCAAGCGGGCAAGCGAGTGCTGCTGATCGACCTCGACCCCCAGGGTCACTGCGCCCGGGCCACCGGCTTTGACCCCTCGTCTCTAAAATTGACAACTCTCGACCTTTTTCTCAGATCGGTAGATCCTAAAAGCATCATTTTGAAAACTAATTTTGGTGACCTAAGTCTCATGCCAAGCAACTTCTCTCTCGGCACGGTCGAGGTCGCTCTAGCCGATGCGGACATCCCCGCTTCGCACATGGATCTCAGAGACCGGCTCAAGGACGTGACCGAGGGTTACGACTTCGTCATCATCGACTGCCCACCCTCGCTGTCATACCTGACCTACAACGCTCTGACGGCCGCTGACTGGGTCCTTCTCCCCGTCCAGTGCGAGTACTTCGCCACCTCGGAGATCTCCATGAGCCTCTCCTCGATCAACAACGTCAAGCGCTCCACCAATCCCGACCTCGAAATCCTGGGCATCCTGCTGACCATGTACGATCAGACGACCAGAATCTGCCACGAGGTAGCCGCTGAGATCTTCGACACCTTTGCCGACAGCGTCTTCCCCCAGCCCATCCCCACCAGCATCTCCCTGGTTCAGTCCCAGGCCCAGGGTATTCCCATCAACTACTGCATGCCAACCTCTCGAGGTTCCATCGCCTACGAGAGCTTGGCTCGCGAGGTCATCGCCCGGACCAGAGAGCGGGCGTCCGAGAAATCTGAAAAGAAGTAAACCTCCTATTGTGTTTGAGGGTCTAATTTTTTGTATAAACAAATATTTTTTATGCAAAAACTTGTGTGCTAAGAACCTTTGTATTGTTGCCACGCTCTAATTTCTATAAACGAGATTGCTATTTATATTTTGACTTGTAATAATGCTTTAAAAAGCTATTAGAATCGCACTTATTATATTGTGCAGATATCTCAGATTCAAAAGCTGTTTTTCCACATCTCTATTTCAAATATTTTTTTCAAAGCTCAAGCAAAAATACGTGAACCATCCGGCAGATGATCCACGCATCTTTCAAATCGTGTGTGAGGAATCAGTCTTCGTCTCAGACCAAATCTACTTCTCGAAGGGGTGCCTCGCGATGAACATCGCATCGCCGAAGGAGAAGAAGCGATATCCCTCCTTCACCGCGTGGTTGTAGGCGGCGATGATGTGGTCGCGGGAGGTGAAGCCCGCCACCAGCATGACGAGGGTGGACTTGGGCAGGTGGAAGTTGGTCACCATCGCATCGACGGCCATGAAGTCGAAACCGGGATAGATGAAGAGCGCGGTATCGCCCGCGCAGGCCTTGAAGCGGCCGCCGTTGAGGTGGGCGACCGTCTCCAGGGTGCGCACGGAGGTGGTGCCGACAGCGATGATCCTTCGGCCCTCGTCCTTGGCCCTGTTCAGAGCGTCGGCGGTCTCCTGGTCCATGCGGTACCACTCGGTGTGCATGTGGTGCTCGCGGATATCGTCGGTCTTCACCGGGCGGAAGGTGCCCAGACCGACGTGCAGGGTCACATCCAGGACCTGGATACCCTTAGCCCGAATCTTGTCGAACAGCTCCGGGGTGAAGTGGAAGCCGGCGGTCGGAGCGGCAGCCGAGCCTTCCACCTTGGCGTACACAGTCTGATACCGGTCGTTGGGGGCGACCTGCGACTGGATGTAGGGCGGCAGGGGCATGCGGCCCAGCTCGTCCAGAACCTCGAGGAAGATGCCCTGGTAGACGAAGCGGAACTGGCGGATGCCCTCCTCGCAGACCTTGGTGCAAACAGCCTTGAGCTTGCCGTCGCCAAAGTCGATCACCGTGTCCACCTTGACCGCGTGCGCGTTGCCGACCAGACACTCCCAGACGTCGGCGCCCTCCTCCTTGAGCTGGCGCAGAAGCAGCAGCTCCACGTGGGCGCCGGTCTGCTCCTTGACGCCGGTCAAGCGAGCGGGGATGACCTTGGTGTTGTTGCGGACGATCACGTCACCCTCGTGAAGATAATTGAGGATGTTTCTAAAGAAAGGTTCATCTTTCACCTCGCCCGTGTCGCGGTCCATGACCAGGAGCCTCGACTCGTCGCGCCGGGCAGCTGGCGTCTGGGCGATCCGCTCCTTGGGCAGCTCGTAGCTGTACTCGTTGAGATCGTAGATATCGAAGCCGAAGCGTGCGATCGCCTCTTTCACCTGTTCGTCTCTATCCGCCATATCCTAGAATCCTCTCTCGTTTCCAAAGCGCGCCATCGTCTCCTCTCGATACTGGGGGAAGCAGTCAGCCGCGATGGCTTTTCGGGCCCCCTCCATCACCCTGATCAGGAAGCGGATGTTGTGCATCGAGCACAGCCTCAGGCCGAAGCCCTCATCGCACTTGATCAGGTGGTGGAGGTAGGCCCGGGTGAACCCGCCGGCGCAGGCGGGGCAGTCGCAGCCCTCCTCCAGGATGCGGAAGTCCTCCGCATACTGGGCGGCCTTGATGTTGATCCGCCCGGTGGCGGTCATCAGGGCCCCGTGCCGCCCCAGCCTGGTGGGCAGGACGCAGTCGAACATGTCGACGCCCTTGTAGACGCCATCCAGGATCATGTCGATCGAACCGACCCCCATCAGGTAGCGGGGCTTGTCCCAGGGGAGATTCTTCACCGCGTAGGAGACCATCCGATACTCGACCTCCCTGGGTTCACCGATCGAGGTGCCACCGATGGAGTAGCCATCGAAGGGCAGGCTGGCCAGCTCGGCGGCACAGGCCTCGCGCAGGTCCTGGAAGTCGCCACCCTGGACGATACCGAACAGCGCCTGGTCCTTCCTGGTGTGGGCCGCCAGGCAGCGCCGGGCCCAGCGCAGGGTGCGGGCGACGGAGTTCTCCATGTACTCGTGGGTCACCGGATATGGGGCGCACTCGTCGAAGCACATGGCGATATCGGCGCCGATCTTCTGCTCGATATCCATCACCGACTCGGGAGTGAACTTCAACAGCGCCCCATCCAGGTGGGAGCGGAACTGGATGCCCTCCTCGGTGATGCCCTTGTTCTTGGCGAGCGACCAGACCTGGAACCCGCCCGAGTCGGTCAGCATCGGGCCGTCGTAGCGCATGAACTTCTGCACGCCGCCGGCCTTGGCCACCACCTCGGCGGTGGGTCTGAGGCTCAGGTGATAGGAGTTGGCCAGGATGACTCCCGCTCCCAGCGCCTTCACCTCGGCTGGCGAGATATGCTTGACCGTGGCCAGCGTTCCCACCGGCATGAACATCGGGAGCTCGCAGTCGCCGTGGAGAGTGTGAAGAACACCCAGCCTCGCGTTGCAGCCCGCATCCTTGTGCAGGATCTCCAATCCGAATCCCTCAGCCATATCAAACCTCCAGAGACAGCGGGGTAGAGTATAGAAAAATCGAAGAGATATTTTAATTGTGCAGTGAATATAACCTCGGTGCGCGTCTGCTAAAATCACCCGGAGATAGAGGAGGAGCGAAGATGGCTGAGAGTGAGACGAGACCCTATAGTGGAGCCCCTGTGGAGGAGCAAGAGTTCAAAGACAGAAACGTCGTTTTCTGCAATCACCCCCTGATCCAGCACAAGATCTCCCTGCTGAGGGATGAGAACACCGGCACCAACGAGTTCCGCAAGCTGGTCGAGGAGATTGCCAGGCTGGAGGGCTATGAGGCCCTGAGGGACCTCCCTCTAGAGGAGCGCCGGGTCAAGACCCCCATCGCGGAGACCTTCACTCCCTTCATCGCCGGCAAGAAGCTCTGCCTCGTCCCCATCCTGCGCGCCGGTCTGGGCATGGTCGAGGGCCTGCTGAGCCTGGTTCCCACCGCCAAGGTCGGCTTCATCGGTATGTACCGCGATGAGACTACCCACATCCCCCACGAGTACTACTGCAAGATTCCCTCGCCCATCGAGCAGCGCACAATCGTCGTCCTCGACCCGATGCTCGCCACCGGCGGCTCGGCCTGCGATGCGATCGAGGACATCAAGAAGCGCGGCGGCGTCCACATCAAGTTCCTCTGCATCATCGCCGCGCCCGAGGGCCTGCGCAAGGTCACCCAGGCCCACCCCGACGTCACCGTCTACGTCGGCCACCTCGACCACCAGCTCAACGAGAAGGCCTACATCGTGCCCGGCTTAGGCGACGCTGGCGACCGCATCTACGGCACCAAGTAGAGATTTCAATCTGTTCAAGGAGATAAAACCGTGGAAGCGCATAAAAAGTGCCTCCTCGGTTTTTTCTTATAATTCGACGAATCTCAGTTAAGCCTTCAGAAAAAAATTAAAGTCAGCACTTCCAATCGAGGCCTTCACCTGCGTATAATTCGAATCGGCTATTCGGATAGCCGCAAAAGGAATTGTTAGTCGAGACGAGCAAAGGAACAGTTGGTCGAGACGACAGAGCAAGAGAGATGTGGTGTCGAGAGAGACCATTCACAGGAGGTAACGACAGGAAAACTAGTAGCAGACCGGCGGCGCTGGGATACGAGAAAGTCATGTGCACTTCTAGTCATGACCCCGCCGCTCAGGTTCGATGCGAATCCGGAGCGAGCTTATTCAAGTAGACAGTGTTTCTTCGAACTAGGGAGGCTGGGAATCCTCCCTTTTTTGTGCTTCGATAAATTGAATCTGAAGAAAGCATCTTCTTCTCAGGAGAGGATGAAGAATCTATTCCAAGTTTTGCATGCATACAAAAAGCACCGCCGGTGGCGGTGCCTTCAGATGCAGTTTTAAGCCTAGGGGCGCTGGCCCATGGGGCCGATCTTGGCCAGGACCATCTCCCTAGCCATGCTGGGATTAGCCTTGCCGTGGGAGGCCTTTAGGACCTGACCCACCAAGAAGCCCAGGATGCGGTCCTTGCCGTGCTTCCAGTCCTCGACCGCCTCGGGGTGGGCGGCGACGACCTCGTCGACGATGGCCTGGATGGCGCCGGAGTCGGAGATCTGCTCAAAGCCGTGCTCAGCGACCGACTGGGCGGGCTTGACGCCGCGGGAGACCAGGTCCTCCATGACCGTCTTGGCCTGCTTGGAGTTGATGGCGTGGGTGGCCACCAAATCGGCCAGAGCGACCAGGTCCGCGGGGGCGAAGGGCAGGTTGTCCAAAGTCAGCTGGCTGAGGGACTTGTTGATGTAGGACTGCAGGTCGACCACCAGGTAGGACCAGAGGGTCTTCACGTCCTTGGGATCGGCCTGGAGGCAGCGCTCGAAGTAGTCGACCAGGCGCTTGTCCTTCATCAGCTGCTCGACCTCATAGTTGGACAGGCCGAGCTTGGCGAACTCCGCGCGGTAGACCCAGGGCAGCTTCCTCATCGAGGAGACCGCGCCCTGGATGAAGCGCTCGGACAGGTCGAAGGGCGGGAGGTTGGGCTCGCGGAAGTACTTGTAGTCGACCGCGTTGGTCTTCTTGCGCATCAGGACGGTCTGCTTGAGCTTCTCGTCGTAGCGGCGGGTCTCCTGCTCGACGGTTCCACCCGCCTCCAGGATGGCCTGCTGGCGGGCGATCTCGCAGGCGATGGCCGCCTCGACATTCTGGATGGTGTTGAGGTTCTTGACCTCGCACTTGGTGCCGAGGTGGTCGGAGCCGACGGGGGCGATGGAGACGTTGGTGTCGCAGCGCATCGAGCCCTCGTCCATGCGGCCGTCGGAGATGCCCAGGTAGGTGACGATCTCGCGGATGCCCTCGACGTATTTGGCCGCCTGCTGGGCGGTGGAGATGCAGGGCTCGGTGACTATCTCGATCAGGGGGACGCCGCAGCGGTTGTAGTCCTCCAGCGAGACATCGGCCAGATGGGTCTGCTTGCAGGTGTCCTCCTCCAGGTGGGCGCGCTGGACGTAGACCCTGAAGTTCGAGCCGTCATCCAGGGTCAGGTCCAGGTAGCCGTGGGAGCCGATGGGGTGATCCTGCTGGGTGATCTGATAGCCCTTGGGCAGGTCGGGGTAGAAGTAGTTCTTGCGGTCGAAGTAGAGGGTGCGGTCGACCTGCATGTTCAACGCGGTCGCCAGCTGGATGCCGTAGCGCACGGCCTCCATGTTCAGTCTGGGCAGGGTGCCGGGCATGGACATGTCGACCAGGCCCGCCTGCGAGTTGGGCGCTTCGTGATAGGTGTTGGGCGCCGCGGAGAACATCTTGCTGCGGGTCTTCAGCTCGACGTGAATCTCGATGCCGATGGTTGCCTTGTATTCCATGTTATCTCACCTCCCCGACGGTCAGATTCACCAGGCCGGTGACATCCTCGATGCGCTGGCCAAAGCCGAGCACACCGCCGTCGTCCAAGACCTTGCCCGTGACGTTGACACCCAGGGGCAGGCCGTTGTCAAAGCCCATCGGAACGGTGAGCGAAGGCATACCACCGAGGTTAGCCAGAGCAAGATGGTTATCAGCAAAAGCCGGTTCCTTAGACCAGGAGTATGACAGCTCGTCGATCTTGGGCGCCACGGTGGGAGCCGCGGGTAGAACCAGATAGTCATACTCTTCGAACATGCGGTTGAGGGCCTCGACGATGACGCGGCGCGCCCGCTGGGCACGCTGGAACATGTCGTGCTGATTCTCCGCCAGCAGCGAGTACGAGCCGATGATGAAACGGCGCTTGATCAGGTCGCAGAAGCCGCGGGTGCGGGCCGAGGTCATAAACTCCTGATAGGTCTTCGAGTCGGGCGAGCCGGCCGGACCGTAGCGCATGCCGTCATACATGGCGTCGTTGGAGGTCGCCTCGCAGCAGGAGATGACCATGTAGGTGGGGTAGATGGCATCCAGGAGTGCCGTGTCGAAGTCGTAGGCCTCGACGGTGACGCCCTGCTTCCTCAGGCCCTCGACGACCCTGTTAAAAGCCTCCTGGACCGCGGGCGAGCAGCGCTCGATCACCGCGGGGAAGTAGCAGGCGCGCCGGCCGCCGGCGCGGGTCTCCACATCGATGATGTAGTCGTGCTTGGGCCGCTGCAGGGTGGTCATATCCTTCTCGTCGCGGCCGGCCAGAGCCCGGCAGAGGGCCGCCGAATCCCAGACGCAGCGGGTGAGCCAACCGACGGTATCCAAGGAGCAGGCAAAGGGCAACAGGCCGTACCTGGAGACCAGGCCCCAGGTGGGCTTAAAGCCGACCAGGCCAGTGTAGGCCGCCGGCTTGCGGACCGAGTCGCCGGTGTCGGAGCCCAGGGCGTAGGGCACATCGCCCGCCGCCACCGCCGCGGCCGAGCCGCAGGAGGAGCCGCCCGCGATGCGGCTCAGGTCGTAGGGGTTGTGGGTCGCACCCAGACGGCCGGTGGTGCCGGTGCCGCCCATGGCCAGCTCGTCCATGGTGGTCTTGGCCACCATCAGAGCGCCGTGGCGCGAAAGGCGGCGGATCACCTCGGCATCGAAGAGGGGAACATAGCCCTCGAGGATGCGGGAGGAGGCGGTCGTCTCCACGCCCTTGGTCGAGTAGTTGTCCTTGGCCAGATAGGGGATGCCCGCCAGGTAGTCGGAGGCCTTGATCTCACCCAGCTGGCGCGCTTTGCGGCGGGCGCTCTTGAGCGCCTTGGCCTCGTAGGCGTTGCAGCGGTCGCGGGCGATCTGTTCGCCCGCCTCAGCCACCAGCTGCTCGGGGGTCACCTCGCCGCTGATCAGCGCCGCGTGAATCTCCTTGATAGTCCGATTGAGGAACCGCTCCATACTCACATATCCTCCTCAGTGTGGTCGACCTGGCCGTGGGCCACGACCTTGGGCACCTTGATCTGGTCGCCGATCTTGGAGTGGGAGTTGGCCAGAGCCTTCTCCGCGCCCAGGGGCTGCTCGGGTTCGTCCGCCCTGAGGTCGGCATCGGTCAGATGCCGCCTGAAGGGGAAGGTCATGGGCTCCGCCTGGTCCACGCCGGGGATGGCCGCCAGATTCTCCAGCTGGCCGTAGAGGGTGTCGAACTCCTCGCTGATCAGCTCGGCCTGTCCCGGGGAGAGCTCGAACATGAGGTTGCGCGCGCACTCCTCGATCGTCTCTTTACTCACTCTGCTCATCCTGTTTAACCTCCTGGAGGCTCTCAGCCTCCTCTAGGAGCTTCATCAGCTCCTCCTCGTCGATGATCCTGATGTTTAGGCTCTGCGCCTTGGTCAGCTTCGAACCCGCCTCCTCACCGGCGAGGACGATATCCGTCTTCGCCGATACGGAAGAAGATGATACTCCGCCCAGGGCCTCGATGCGTGCGGTCAGATCCTTGCGGTTGACCTTGAACGTGCCGGTGATGACAAACTTCTTACCGGTGAAGAAGTTGGCCTGGGCCTGCCGGGGCTGCGCCCGGCTGGCCCCGTTGACCCCCTGGGCCAGGAGCTCGTCGATCAGCTGGGCGTGCGCGGGCTGGGCGAACCAGCCGGCGATCTTCTCCACGGTCAGCTGGCCGACGTCAGGCAGGCCGGCCAGGTCCTCCACCTTGGCGCTCATCAGGTCCCTGATGGTCCTGAAGCGCCCGCAGAGCACCTGGGCCGTCTTCTTGCCCACCAGGGGGATGCCCAGGGCGGAGAGGAGCATCGGCAGGTCGTTCTCCTTGGACCGCTCGATGGCCTTCAGCAGGTTGTCCACGCTCTTGGCGCCCATGCCGTCGAGCTCCTCCAGTTCCTCTCTGTGGTCCTTGAGGCGATAGATGTCGGCGGGGGTGGTCAGAAGCTTCTGGTTGAAGAGCATCTCCACCAGGCTCTCGCCCAGGCCGTCGATATCCATGCCCTTGTCCGAGACGAAGTTGATCAGGTTGTTGATGGAGCGGGAGGGGCAGGCGCTGTTGCGGCAGAAGATGTTCACGCCGTCCTTGACCAGGGGCTGGTGGCAGAAGGGGCAGTCGGAGGAGAAGCGGAAGGGCACGGTGCCGGCGGGCCGCCGCTCGAGGACGACCTGACCGACCTCGGGGATGACATCGCCCGCTTTGTGCAGGGTGACGATATCGCCGATGCGGATATCCTTCTCGCGCACGTAATCCTCATTGTTCAATGTCGCGCGGGCGATGGTCGAACCCGAGACTAAGACGGGAGTCAGAACCGCCGTCGGGGTCACCCTCCCGGTGCGCCCGACCGAGAGGACGATATCCTCGACTCTGGTGGTCACCACCTCGGGCGGGAACTTGTAGGCGATCTCCCAGCGCGGGACCTTGGCCGTGTAGCCCAGACTGTCGTACATCATCATGTCGTCGACCTTGATGACCAGGCCGTCGATGTCATAGTCCAGGCTGGGACGCTTGACGCCCATCTCCTGGACATACTTGAGGACCTCGTCGATGCCCTCGACCACCCTTCTCTCGGGGTTGGTGCGAAAGCCCATCCTCTGCATCGCGTCGGTCGCATCCGAGTGGTAGCGATAGCCGAAGTCGGTGGCTAGGGGCCAGTAGTACCACCAGGCCTCGAGGTGGCGCCCGGCGGTGATGCTGGCGTCGAGCTGGCGCAGGGAGCCGGCCGCGGCGTTGCGGGCGTTGGCGAAGAGGGGCTCGCTCGTCTCCTTGCGCTGGGCGTTGAGGCGGGCCAGCTCGGCCTTGGGCAGGTAGACCTCGCCGCGCACCTCTAGGGGCCGGGTCTCCTTGATGGTCAGGGGGATCGAGCGGATGGTGCGGGCGTTGGCGGTCACGTCCTCGCCGACGTTGCCGTCGCCGCGGGTCGAGGCCTGGACCAGCTCGCCGTCGCGGTAGACCAGCGAGCAGGACAGGCCGTCGATCTTCACCTCGCAGCAGTAGCGGACCCGCTTGGTGCCCAGGGCCTTCTGAATCTTCTTATCCCAGTCGATCAGCTCGTCGATGGAGAAGACATCCTGAATCGAGAGCATCGGAATGGCATGCTCGACCTTATTGAATCCCTGCGCCACGCTGCCGCCCACGCGCGAGGTGGGAGAATTCGCTGAGCGCAGCGAGGGATGACGCTCCTCGAGCGTCTTTAGCTCCCGCATGAGGGAGTCGAACTCCGAGTCGGGGATCTCCGACTGGTTGAGGACATAGTACTGATATGTGTACTTGTTGAGCAGCTCGGTCAGCTCTCTGATCCGCTCCTCATCACGATCTGCCATCTCACTACCTCCTATTCGTCAGGCCCCAGCTTGCGGAAGGCCTTGGTGAAGCTCTTCGCCAGATTCTTGACGCCGACCTCCCCGCCGAAATCGACCTTGATCGAGGTCGCTCCCACGTCGATGACCTTGCCGACGCCGAAGGAGACGTGGGCGATGCGGTCGCCGGGCTGGAAGACGCTGGCGTTGACCTGGCCGACCGGCCGGCGGGGCCGCGAGTTCAGAAGCTTGTCCGAGGCCTGCATGTCATCGAAGATCTTGGGGCGGGTGTAGGGCTTGACCGCGCCGCCATGTGTCTTGAAGAGGAGGTCGCCGCTGGAGGGCTGGGCGCTGTCACCCTTCTTCGGGCCGAAGCCGATCTCCTTGAGGAAGCGGGAGGGCGACTGGTCATAATTGCCCCCGAAGCCGCCGCCGTTTCTCGAGGAGATGTACAGGAGCTTCTCCGCGCGGGTGATGGCCACATAGAAGAGGCGGCGGTCCTCCTCGATGCCCTGGTCGCCGCGCTCGACGGCGTGGCGGGTGGGGAAGACGTCCTCGTTCATGCCGATGACGAAGACGACAGGGAACTCCAGACCCTTGGCCACGTGGACGGTCATAAGCGAGACGTTGTCGCTCTCGACGATGGCGTCCTGGGTGGTCAGAAGCACGACGTCGATCAAGAATTCCGCCAGGGTCGAATCTATCTTGTTCCCGTCGATGTCGAAGTGGTCGGTGTCGATGAAGTCCCTGACCTGGGAGAGTAGCTCCTTGACGTTGTCCAGGCGCGAGTGACTGTCGTTGATGTCGAGCTTCTTCTCGGCGTCCTTGGTGTCGAGGGAGCTGACGTAGTTGAGAAGGCCCACTTTATCGAGGTAGTTCTCCAGGATGTTCTGCACGTCGAAGCCGATCGTGCGGCCCTCGAGGTCCACCCGGGTCTGGGTGATCAGGCCGATGAGCTTGGCCAGGTGGTTTCGCACCTTGGCCGAGAGGAAGCTGATGTCCTCGCTGTCCGTCAGGTACTTGAGGATTGATTTGCCCTTGGAGGTTGCAGTCCCCTCCAGGAGGTCCAAAGACTTTTCGCCCAAGCCGAAGGAGGGGGCCGTGATGGCTCGCTTGAAGGAGATGTCGTCATCCTCGTTGACCAAGAGGCGCAGATAGGCCATCGCATCCTTGACCTCCTGGCGTCCGAAGAAGGGCTGACCGGCGACCACCACGTAGGGGATGCGGTTGTAGGTGAGCCACTTCTCGATCTGGGAGGACTGGTGCTTGGCTCGATACAGGACGACGATGTCGCTGTACTTGTAGCCCTTGCGCTTGAGGTTGAGGATCTGGTTGACCACCATCTGGGCCTCGTTCTCGGGGGAGTAGTAGTTGGCGTAGCTCACCGGCTCGCCGACCTGGCCATCGAAGGACCTGAGGCTCTTCTCCAGGCGGTCGGAGTTGTGCTTGATCAGGGTGTTGGCCCGGTCGAGGATGTTCTGGGTCGAGCGGTAGTTCACGTCGAGGGTGACCGTCACCAGGTCGGGGAAGTCCTCGCTCAGCTGGGTGGTGATGAGGCGGTTCTCCGCGCCGCGCCAGGTATAGATGGTCTGATCGGGGTCGCCGACCACGCTCAGATAGGTCCGGCTGGTCAACAGCAGCTTGACGATTTCATACTGCAGGGGGTCGGTATCTTGGAACTCGTCGATCAAAAAGGCCTGGAAGCGGTGAGCCCAGTGCTCGCGCACGTCGGGGAAGTTCTCCAGAATCTTGTAGGTGTAGAGGAGCAGGTCGTCAAAGTCCATCGCCCCGATGCGCCTGAGGTTCTCCTGATAGAGGGAGTAGCCCTCCTTGATCTCCCGGCCGGTCAGACCGCCCTGGAAGCCGATGATGGAGCCCTCGTCGACATCCTCGGGCAGAAGCCCCTTGCCCTTGAGGTTGCCGATCTGCGCTAGGAGCTCGCGCTTCTTCACCTTGTCGTTCTCCCAGCCCAGGCGCGCGGCCACATCCTTGATGATGCGGCCCTGGTCGTCTTCGTCGACGATGGTGAACTTGTTGTTGTAGCCCCTGATGTGGCTAGCCTCGAAGCGGAGGAAACGGTTGCAGAAGGCGTGGATGGTCGAGATGATCGGGGTGCGGGTGAGATTCACCCCAGCCCGGTTCAGGAGGTTGGCCGCGCGGTCGCCCAGCTCCCTGGCCGCCTTCTTGGTGAAGGTGATGGCGACCAGCCTTCCTGGGTCGATGCCCATATTGCAGATCATGTGGGCGATGCGATAGGTCAAAACCCTCGTCTTGCCGGTGCCCGCACCGGCGATGATGCGCAGATGGAGCGCCTGGCTGACGCAGGCCTCGGCCTGCCGCTCATTGAGATCCTTAGTGAAATCCATAGACATAGCTGCAATATTCTAATCCACTGCACACGTTTGGAATATATAAGCTAAAACTATTAAGCAACTTACAAAAATATTTTAAGTTTGCTTTATAGATAAGCAGTTATATCCTCGGCAATCCCATCGAAAACACCCCCGCTGAATCGAGGGTGTATCAGGTCCGAGTGAACTAGAGGCCCCGCCTCTTGGCCCGGCGGTAGGCCCGAGTCTGGGGGTTGACCAGGCCGGTCAGAACCCGCCACAGCCCCTTGAAGCTGTGGCCGTTAGCGATGGTCAAGAGTCCCTGGACCAGCTTGGGCGAGAGGCCGATGACCGAGGCGAAGCGCAGGGGATACTCCAGGTTGGAGCGGGCCAGGCGCGCCGCCTGCTGGGTCACGAATCCCTCGGGCGTCTTGAGCGCCCCCTCGAAGACCCGGATCAGGATCTTCTCCAGCTGGCGCAGGAGCCAGCGCGACTGGAGGATTTCGTCCAGGCTCGAATCCAGGTTGAACTCGCCCTTGGCATCCAGCTCCGGAAGCTTGGGCAGCTGCAGGGTCGGACGGCTGGTCGCTCCCCGGGGGAAGTCGCCGGTGTAGGAGGTCAGAGGGAGGCTGACCTGGGCCCGGGCGCAGATATCGCGGCTGGAGAAACCCACCTCGACAGTGAAGTTGCCCGCCACCGGGACATACTCGCGCTTGACCCCATCCCAGAGGGCGAAGCGGCGCACGGGGATATTGAGGGTCAGCTCGCGCCGGCTCCCCCGCTCCAACCTGACCTTGAGAAAGCCCGCGAGCCAGTGGGCGGGGCGACCGCTGAGCCCCGGCTCGGGCCGGAGGTAGACCTGGACGACCTGAGTCCCGTCGAACTCGGTCGAGGTGTTGGTCAGAGCGAAGTGGACCTGGATGCCCGTCTGGGCGCTGTAGGGCGTCACCTGCAGGTCTGAGATCTCAAAGTCGGCGTAGGAGAGGCCATACCCGAAGGGGAAGGCGACCGCCTGGTCGAAGGTGTCATACCAGCGATAGCCGACCAGCTCACGCTCGGGATAGGTCTCCGTGCCGGTCCGGCAGGGGAAGAGCCAATCCAGGGGGACGCTCCGCTCGAAGGGCATGGTCTCCGAAAGGTGGCCCGAGGGGTCGACGCCACCCCGCAAGACCTCCTCGATGGCCCGGCCGGCGTAGGTGCCGCCAAGCGGCTGATAGATGAGGGCGTCAGCGCCCATCAGCGGGGAGAGATCCACCGCACACCCGGACTGAACGACAAAGATGGTCTTGGTATTCGCCTCAATCAATCTCTGGGCCAGATGGATCTGGTTATCCGCCAATCTTATGGTCTCGCGGTCGAGACCCTCAGCGTCCTCCGCCGGGTCGACCCCGAAGAAGCAGACGCAGACGTTCATCTTCTTCGCCTCTCGAATCGCCTCGTCCTCGAGCGACGGATCGATGGCCTGACCCAAGCGGTAACCCTGCTGGTAGGAGGCGACAAAGTGCTGCTGGATCGCCTGCAGGGGCGTGATGATCGGCATGCTCGGGACCACGCGGGAGCTGCCGTATCCCTGGACGTGGGGTGCGCTGGCCAGCGCGCCGATGACGCAGAGGGACTGCTCGCGCTTGAGCGGGAGGACGCGCCCCGCATTCTTTAAGAGGACGATCGACTCCTCGGCGCCGCGCAGGGCGGGGTTGGAGGTCTCGGTCTCCGCCCTCTGGCCCCGGCTGCGCACCTCGGCCTGCTCGGCGCGCAGGTTCAGAGCCAGGATGCGAGTCGCCGCGCTCCGGGCGGCGGCCTCCAGGCGGGAATCCTCCCTGATGGCTGGGGCGAGCTGGGCCGCCACCGGGCCGCCCTGGCCGGGCATCTGGACATCCAAGCCCGCCCGCAGGGCCGCCTCGGAATCGGTGACCGCCCCCCAGTCGGACATGACGACGCCCCGATACTCCAAACGGGTACGCAGGAGGTAGAAGATCTCGTCGCAGGCGTCGCAGTGAGTGCCGAGGAAGCGGTTGTAGGCCGTCATCACGCACCAGGGGTCCGCCGTCTTGATCACCGTCTCGAAGGCAGGAAAATAGATGTCCATCAAAGTGGTCTCATCGGGTCGAGCGTCGATGGAGAAGCGGGCGGTCTCCTGCGAGTTGCAGATGAAGTGCTTGAGGCAGGCGCCCACGCCCTGCGACTGGATGCCGCTGACGTAGGCCGATCCCATCGCCCCGGAGAGGAGGGGCTCCTCGCTGAAGTACTCGAAGGAGCGCCCGACCCGGGGATGGCGGATGACGTTGACACCGGGGGCTAGGACGACATCGACGCCCTGCTCGCGGGCCAGCCGGCCTACATAGGCGCCGAGGCTGCGCTCCAGATCCGGATCCCAGGTGCAGGCCATCGCCTTGGCCGAGGGGAAGAGGAGGGAGGGCACCGTGCGACTGCCCTGCTCCTGGCGCAGCCCGGCCGGGCCGTCGGAGACGGCGGTCGGACGGACGAGCCACCCGGGGCCCGCGGGGTCGGCCAGACCGCCGATCCCCCACTTCCAGGTGCCCTCGAAGAGCGCGGCCAGCTGCTCGGGGCTCAGGTCGTGGACGCGGCTGTGGGCCGCTAGAAGAATCTCCTCATCCATGGGCCTAACCTCCCTGATGCAGGCGGAAGAAGTCGGCGATCCGCTTGTTGGTCTTGATGCCGATGGGCTGATCCATGTGGGCCACGTTGAAGACGTGGCGCTCCTTGGCCACCTCCCAGAGCTCGCACTCGTAGCCGTGCTGGTCCAGCACCTTCTTGATCGCGTGCGACTGCCAGTTGAAGGAGAGGTCGCCGGTCGAGGTCACGATGTGGGTGGGCGGGAAGCTGGTCACGCTGGCGATCAGCTGGCTGAAATCCGAGGTGATCCTGGCGAACTCGCGGTCGCGGGTGAGCTTGGAGCCGTAGAGCTCGCGCATGATCTCGCTCTTGCCCAGGGCGTTGGCCAGCTTGCCCTTGGAGTGGAGGTCGGAGTGCTCGATGAAGGGGACGGCGTGGTTGAGGTTGATGGCGCGGATGGTGAAGGGGAGAGGTTCGACCCCGACCATCCCCCTCAGCTTCTCAGAGCTCTGCAGCGCTGCGGTGACCCCAGCTCGACCCGCTTGGAGTAGGCAAAGCGGCAGGCGGCATCGATGTCGGCGAGCATCCCCTTGAGGTCGGTCTGGGGGCAGAGGCGGTAGGAGAGGCCGACCACGCAGAAGCCCAGGGAGGCCAGGGCGAGGTCGAAGGGGCGGTTGACCTCCTTGCTCCCGTACATCCACCCGCCGCCGTGGATGTCGATGATCACCGGGAGGTCATCCGGGTGCCCCTCGGGCCAGTAGATGGACAGCGTGTGCATCGGGTCGCCATCCTCGATGTAGCGGAAGGTGCGAAAGGTCACGCCCCGCGGCAGGGTCAGACCGGCGATGCGCTCGGCATCGGAGACACCCACCCGCTTCCAGAGGCTCTGGAACATCTTCCTCGCGATGACAGACATGGTTAATCCTCCCTCCTGGTCCGGTTGAGGACGAACCTGGCGGTAGCGTTGTTGACGGTGCAGGAGCGCAGCAGATCGGGGTCGGTGATGTTGAACATGTGATCGAGCTGATCGTCGGTAACGATGTCGGTCTCGACCTCGATCTCGTGGTTGGCCATGAAGTTGATGAGGTCCAGGGCCATATCGCCGTACATCGCATCGCCCGAGGAGGTGATGATCCGGACGTCGGGAAGCTTCTTTCCCACGGCGGCGAGGGTGGTGTAGGGCAGAGCGAAAGCCTTCTTCCAGTCCTTGCAGTCTTCGAAGACCGCCCTTCTCAAGACCCCGCGCTCCCGGGGGTGATACCTGCTCAAATTCCAGAGTTCAACAGTAGGATGGTTAAGGATGATTCCTGCGACATTGAGGTCAGAGATACTCTCGCCTAAAAGTTTCTGAGCCAGGTTTTCATCCCCGTAGAGGCAGCCGATGGTCAGCGCGATGGCCGCCCCGGCCGAGGCGCCGACAAGGAAGGTTTGCGCCCCGTCGATCCCCAGGTCGTTAGCCTGATTCAGCACCGTCCGGACCGCGGCGATGACCGCCTTGACCATCCCGGCGTAGTCGGTCTCGTCCGCCTGGGGATACTCCACGCCGACCACCGCCAGATTCTGCGAGGCCAGATACAGGTTGAAGGGCCACTCCGAGCGGTAGCAGCCGTAGGCCAGGCCGCCGCCGTGAATCGCAAAGACCGCAGGCAGGGGCCGGCTCGCCCCCTCGGGCCTCGCGATCGAGAGGGGATAGGTCTGCCCCTCATAGGTGTAGCTGGTCTCGGTGATGCCAGCCCCGTATCGGGTCCGCACCTCCTCCTGCATCCTGCGCTGGCGCTCGTCCTGCCAGCGCTGGAAGATCGCCGCTCTCTTAGATAGGATTCCCATCGCCCTCAACCCCCTGTTTCAACAATTATATTTTCTTGGATAGACAATCGCGGTTCAATCGCTTTGAGGCTCATCGCTTCGGGTTTACAATCTCTTTCAAAAATTGGGAGGTCAATACCTTGGATACCCTGTTCAAGAACGCGAGGATCATGACGGTGACGCCGACGGTGAAGATCCGCGAGGGCGACCTTTTGGTCAGCGGCAACCGCATCAAGCAGATCGCCAAGCGCATCGAGCGCAAGGACCCCTCGAACACGACCGTGATCGACTGCGGCGGCAACCTGCTGATGCCCGGCTTCAAGAATGGCCACGCCCACTCGGCCATGTGCTTCGCCCGCTCCTGCTCCGACGGCTACCGCCTCTGGGACTGGCTCAACCGCATCATCTTCCCCATGGAGGCCCGCCTCGAACCCGGCGACATCCGAGAGCTCTCCAAGGTCTCCTTCCTCGAGTATCTGACCACAGGCATCACCTCGGTCTTCGACATGTACCTCAACCCCGAGGAGCAGGCCCAGGCGGCCAAGGACTTCGGCATGCGCTCGGTGGTCCTCATCCAGCCGGCCGGCTACCCCGAGAGGTATCCCGAGTATGAGGCCCGCTACCTCAACGGCCACATGGTCGATGGCCTGGTCACCTACCAGCTGGGCTTCCACGCCGAGTACACGACCAAGTACGACGACCTGGTCAAGACCGCCAAGCTGGCCCACAAGTATCGCCTCCCGGTCTACACCCACTCCAACGAGACCCTGCGCGACGTCGACTCCTGCATCGACCGCAACCGCTCGATGCGCCCCGTGGAGTACCTGGACGGCCTGGGGATCTTCGACCACGGCGGCGCCATCTTCCACGGCGTCCACCTCTCCGAGAACGAGCAGTACATCCTCCGCGACCGCAAGGTCAGCATCGTGACCAACCCCGGCAGCAACTCCAAGCTCTCCTCCGGCATCGCCCACATCCTCTACTACATGGAGAAGGGCATCAACATCGGTCTGGGCACCGATGGCCCCGGCTCCAACAACGCCCTGGACTTCTTCAGGGAGATGTATCTGGCCACCGTCCTGCAGAAGATCCAGACCGGCGACCCCACCGCCCTGGACGCTCTGACCGTCCTGCAGATGGCCACCTGCAACACCGCGAGGCTGATGCGCTTGGACGAGGCGGACGACCTCAAGGTCGGCAAGCTGGCCGACATCATCATGCTGGACCTGAACCGGCCCTCGATGCGGCCCTTCAACGACATCGCCCGCAACGTGGTCTACTCCGGCTCCAAGGACCTGGTCAAGATGACGATGATCGACGGCCGCATCCTCTACATGGATGGCGAGTTCAGGATCGACGAGGACCCCGCCGAAATCTACGCCAAGGCTCAGCGGATCACCGACCGCATCCGCGTCCCGGCCCCCAAGCGTGTGAAGCGGGCGCGCAGCCGCTGAGCTGATTTCCTCAGCATTAAAAAGGCGACCCATATCGAATCGGGTCGCCTTTTCGATAGACAATTATTCGCATGAAGAAAAGGTTGTTATTTTAAATTACTCCTTTTTGGAAGGCTGTTTCTCCTTCTTCTTGGCCCTCTCTTTGAGAAGGACGATGTGCGCATTCTTCTTGGGGAAGAGGCGTCCGATGTGAATCACCTCGCCGTCGTCCGCCTCCAGATAGTAGCCCTCCTTCATATTGACCAGGTCGGTGACCACGCCGTGCATCTCGCGCATATTCGATCCGTAGTTGTGCAGGTGGACCGTGAACCTGTCGGACATGTAGGCGGGGTCCTTCCCAGCGTTCACGAGGGCAAACAGGTCCTCCCCGCTCTCGCTGAACACCCTGAAGGAGAGGCTTATGTACTTTCCCCGGTTCTCCATCTTGACCTCGACGTACTCCTTGCCGCGGATCTGCGGGCACAGGATGGTGTCGAAGAGCCAGGTCTGGTCCAGGTGGCGAAGGGAGGTCGCGTGCTCCTCTATCATCTTATCCAAGTACTTATCTAGCTCCTTCTGAAAGACGAAGTAGCCTTTTTCAGCATCCTCGCTGGCTTCCTTCCTGTGGGAGGGCACGAACAGCTTGTGCAGCCGGATGATATCCTTGAGCTTGTCAAAGAAATCCTCCGACTCATTCATATAGGCGAAGATGATGGTGCTCAGCTCCTCCTCGATCGCCTGGGGGTCGCGGAAGGTCTGGTTCTCCTCGAGCATGGCTTTGAGGGTGTTCTCCAAGAATTCGCTCTCCATACTGACATGGAAGCACCTGAAGGGCTGGACCAGCAGCAGCCCGATGCGACTGAGGGCCGCCGTGCGCTTATCCTTCTGGAGGAGGGCAGCCTGATAGTAGGCTAAGAGCACCTCCTCATACCTCTCGGGGTGATCTTCGAGGGTCTCATAGAGCGCATCGGCCCAGGGCAGCGAGCCCACGGCGCTGTAGATGTGGTGAGAGATTCTCAGATACCTCCGGGCCTCATCGTGATTCTCGGGATAGCCGAACTCGCCATAGAGGTAGTGGCAGCCGACCCGGGCCAGCGCTACCGGGTTCAGAGTCCGTACGCCGACCTCCTCGAGCTTGACCATGGTCTCGATATCCTTGGGATTGGTGGGAGGATACTTCTTCGCATAGAAATTCAACAGCCCGCCTCTGGCCTTGGCAAACGGGTGCGAGACCTTCTTCCCATTGAGGGCGGCCATCTCGTCTAGGGTATTGACGATGAGGCTGTGCGCGCTGACGAGGAGGGAGATATAGGCCTCGGTGCCACCTCGGGTGAACGAGATGAGTTCCCTCCTCATCGTGTTGATGCCCTGGAAGCAGGTCTTCAGAGGGGAGCGGCTCTTCTTGGACTTCTCATCATCATTCTGATTCTGGTCCTCATCTTCATTCTCATCCTCATCGTCGAAGAAATCCTCCAGGCCGATCTGGGTCGGAATCATGTTATAGAGGGTCATGGAGACGCCGAAGATATCCTCTAGGGCCTGGTGGTCCATCAGGGCCTTTCGGTAGTAGCCGATGATATCGTTGGCCCCAAGCTGGAAGGGCACCTCGGGGATGACGCCATCGCAGAGCTCCTCCTTCGTGCCCAGCTCGTGGTAGAGCTTCTCCCCGCGCAGCAGGGCGAAGACATCCGAGGCGGGAACGACCTTGGGCTCCGCCTCCTCGAAATCGATCACCGGCTCGGCGATCTCCTTGCCGAGATAGAAAGCCGTCCAATCCCGGGTGCGATAGTACTTGATCCCGTGCTTGACGCAGGTAACCTTCTCGCCGCTGGCGAGCGTGGCCTGTCCGACGATATATCTACCACTGCTCAGGGTTACGCTGCTCTTCATCGCTCGCCTCCTAAATGACTGAAAGATTATAGGTTGATAGCGAGCCCATCGGTGGGCGCTGGGCAGTGCGAAAGCATATTTTTGCCTCCGTGGGTTAAAATTAACCCGTATGGTCAAGATCTACACGGAACAGAACCTCAAGCTCGAGGAGACCACGATCCCCGTGATCGACGAGGACACCCAGATCGATCCGCGCAGCTGGATCGCCCTCTCCCAGGCCGACAGCCAGACCCTCGCCATCCTGGCGGGCAAGACCGGGCTGCCGACCCACTTTCTCATGGCCGCCCTCGACGAGGAGGAGACCGCCCGTCTGGATACCGAGGACGGCTCCGTCCTGGTCGTCCTCGATGCCCCCGTGGAGAGCGAGGACGACAAGAGCATCTACATCACCAAGCCCTTCATCATCACCTACAACGACACCTGCTTCGTGACGATCAACCAGTACAACGAGTTCCTGATTCCCGACCTTCTGACCAAGCGGAAGAACATCGAGCCCCAGAAGCACGTCCGCACCACCCTGAACCTCATCTATCAGATGTCCAAGGAGTTCATCTACTACCTCAAGCAGATCGACGACCAGACCAAGAAGATCGAGCACAGCCTCCACTCCTCGATGAAGAACAAGGAGCTCTTCGAGCTGATGGCCATCAACAAGAGCTTGGTCTACTTTTCGACAGCCCTCTCCGCCAACAAGGCCGTGCTGTCCAAGCTGCTGCGCTCGCCCTCCTATCAGAAGTTCGAGTCGGACCTGGACCTGATGGAGGACACCCAGGTCGAGCTCGACCAGGCTATCGAGATGTGCTCCATCTACCGCAAGATCATCGAGGGCATGATGACCGCCTTCTCCTCGATCATCTCCAACAACCTGAATATCGTCATGAAGACCCTGGCCGTCATCACCATCGCCATCTCCATCCCCACCCTGGTTGCCTCCTTCTACGGCATGAACTTCGACGAGATTCCCCTCTCCGAGGAGCCGTGGGGCTTCTATGTGGTCATCGCCGTCGCCATCATCCTAGCCCTGATCGGCGGTGTCATCCTGCTGTATACCACACGAAACAACAATCACGGTGGACGATAGATATTAGGTTTTACTTATTGGAAGTTTACTTAAAGACAATCTTAATATTCAAAATAAAATTGTACATAAAAAGCCTTCGCTCGGAAGGCTTTTTTCTAATCAGCGACCCAGGATCCGATACGAGGACTTGATGAGCTTCTCGATGGGCTCCTGATCGGGGTGACCGACCGCCAGGCAGTCCAGGATGGTCGACCCGGGCAGGAGACCCAGGCGCTCCCTGACGTGCTCGAAGGCGGCGGGCTCATTCAGCTCGGCCCGGGCCGAGTGGACCCAGACCGAGCCCAGGCCCAGGTCGGTGGCCGTCAGGGCCATGTTCTCCATCGCCGCGCCGCAGTCCAGATCCGCCAGGGTCAGATCGCCATGGCCGATGCAGAAGATGACGGCGGGAGCCGAATAGAAGGCATCGCGGCCCTTGAGGCAGACGCTGCGGATCTCGTTGAGAACCAAGGGGTCGACGACGGCGATGAAGTCGATCTCCTGGCGGTTGCAGCCGGTGGGCGCCAGCGTCCCCGCCCGCATGATCGCCTCCAGATCCTCCGTGGACACCTCGTCCGCCTTGAAGCGGCGGATCGACCGGCGCTTCTGAATCGCCTCAGAAAGTTCCATATCTCTACACCTCCCTCACTTCTGAAATTATAGGCGCGCTTCAGGCACTAGAATATCTCCATCGAAGGCGGCCTCACTCCAGGCCGCAGAGGGAGGTGGGACGATGGCTGATCGCATACTTCTGACCGGCGGTCTCGGCTTCATCGGGAGCGCGATGATCGACCATCTGCTCAGCCGCTATCCCGACATGACCCTCGTCTGCCTCGATGCTCTGACCTACGCCGGAAGGAGGGAGAACGTAGCGAGCCACCTCTCCGACCCCCGCTTCACGCTCGCGATCGGCGATATCTGCGACAGCGAGCTCCTAGCTGACCTCTTCGACCGCTATCGATTCACCTGCGTCCTCAACTTTGCCGCCGAGACCCACGTGGACCGCTCCATCCAGGATGCGGCCCCATTCATCCACACCAACGTCGAGGGGGTGAACGCCCTCCTGGAGCAGGTCCGCCGCCATCCCTCCACCCGCTTCGTCCAGATCTCCACCGATGAGGTCTACGGCCCGGTGAGCCTGACTGAGAGGACGGCCAAAACCGAGGAGGCCAAGCTGGAGCCGACCTCGCCCTACGCCGCCAGCAAGGCGGCGGGCGACCTCCTAGCGCTCTCCTACTTTAGGACCTACGGCCTCGATGTGGTCATCACCCGCTCGTCCAACTGCTACGGCCCCAGGCAGTATCCCGAGAAGCTGATTCCCCTCACCATCGAGAGGATCGTGAATGACCGCCCCATCCCCGTGTATGGCGCGGGCCACAACCTCAGGGACTGGCTCCACGTCGAGGACGACTGCCAGGGCATCGAGATAGCGATGCGCAAGGGGACGAAGGGTGGAATCTACAACATCTCCGCTCACGACGAGCACTCGGTCCTAGAGGTGGTCACCTCCATCGCCAACGCGCTGGGGAGAGAGCCCCGGATCGAGCATGTCGCCGACCGGCTCGGGCACGATGCCCGCTATCTGATCGCCACCGAGAGGATCGAGGCGCTGGGCTTTGTTCCCACCCACCGCTTCGCTGACGATATCGCCGCGGTGGTCAGGTCCTACCTGGATGATTGAGAGGCCTTTAAAGCCCTCTACTTAACAAATTTAAACTTAGAGTGAGACACCAAGATGACCGGTCCCCAGGGGGTAAAGCCTTTCATCTTCTTTCTCACTTAACTGTCTTGACGGTCGAATAACAGACCCTAGAATTACCGCGGTAAAACGGAGGCTGCCCCTATGGCAACTGCGCTTCTGATCGTTATCTATTTCACCTTCATCTCCCTGGGCCTACCCGACTCGATCCTGGGGAGCTCCTGGCCGGCGATCGCGACCAACCTGGGTCTGGATTCCGCCATGAACGGCTTCCTCTCCCTCGTGGTCTCCGGCGGCACCATCATCTCCTCCTTCGCCTCGTCGTTCATCCTCAAGCGGGTGAAGCCGCAATTCGTCATCCTCTTCTCGGTGGTCCTGACCGTCTTAGGCCTCGTTATCTTCTCCCTGACCAGGGCCGACTACACCTGGCTATTCTTCCTCGCCTGCATCCCCCTGGGTCTGGGCGCGGGCGCCATCGACTCGGCTCTTAACAACTACGTCGCGCTCCACTACAAGGCCATCCACATGAACTGGCTCCACTGCACCTGGGGTATCGGCGCCTCCATCTCCCCGCTGATCCTGGGCGCCTTCATCAATCCCGAGCAGTCCTCCTCCGGCTGGAACTGGGGCGTAATCACCGTCGCCTGCGTGCAGGGCGCCATCTTCCTCCTGATCCTGGTCACCCTGCCCCTGTGGAACAGGATGGCGGCCCGGGAGACCAAGGAGGAGAAGGAGGTCGAGCAGGCCGGGACGGACTTCAAGCTCTCCACCCTGGTGCACAATCCCGTCACCTACCTGGCGATGATCGGCTTCCTCTGCTACTGCGCTCTGGAGAACAGCACCGGCCTGTGGATCTCCTCCTTCTTCAAGAACACCTTCGATAAGCCCGACGACCTGTGCGCCACCCTGGCCTCGATCTTCTATATCGGCATCACCGTCGGCCGCTTCATCTGCGGTCCCCTCTCCCTGAAGTTCAACGAGAAGCGGATGATCCGCATCGGCCAGACCATCCTGACCTTCGGCATCGGTCTCTCCTGCCTCTCCCTGATCGGCCTCAACGGGAGCCCCGAGGTCATGGAGACCTGGTCGATCATCGCCATCATGGGCTTCGTTCTGACCGGCCTGGGCTGCGCTCCCATCTACCCCGCCATCATCCGCTCCACCCCCTACCGCTTCTCCCGCGAGGCGACCCCCAGAGTCATGGGCTTCGAGATGGGCTGCGCCTACATCGGCACCCTGACGATCCCCGTCACCTTCGGTCAGATCGCCGAGCACACCAACAACTCCTTCTTCGCCCTACCCATCATGACCCTGATCCTGGCGCTGATCATGATCTTCTGCCACGAGGCCATCAATCACAAGCTCAAGAGGCGCGATGCGACCCTCTCCCCCGAGGAGCTGAGCCACTACCGCACCCTCTAGCTCTAAGAATAAAAGACAACGAAAAAACCGGGGTCGTCCCCGGTTTTTTCAGTCTCAGCGATCGCAGCTGTCGAGGAAGGACGTCACCAGGGCCACATACTCGTCGTGCTGCTCGTAGTAGGACATGTGGCGGGAGAACTCGAAGATCTCGAACTGCGAACCCTTGACGGCCTTGTGCATCTGGAGGGAGATATACGGGGTCGACTCATCGTCAGCACCATCGGTGATCAGCACGGGAAGATCCCATGTCTTCATCTTGTCCAGATATTCCCAATCCTTCAGATTGCCGAGAGGATTGAACTCGCTGGGTCCCCAGGCGGTCTCGTACGCCACCCGCCCGCCGATGCGGGGCCGGCGGATGGGTTCGGGCGCGTCGTCGGGCCAGGGGCCACCGACGTGCTGATTCATGTAGAAGGTGTTAGCTCTCTGAAACTCCGGGTCGCTCCAATCTCCATCCCTCTCCGCTTTCGCAATCGCCTCCTGGGCCCAGGCGGGGAGCTTGGCGATCAGCCGGTGCGCCTCCTTAGCCCAGAGGGAGGAGGAGGGCAGGGTGGAGGAGAGGACGGCGGACAGCACCCCCTGGGGATGGCAGTCGCTGAGGTAGGTGATAGCGAGCATGCCGCCCCAGGAGTGGCCCAGCAGGTGGACCCTCGTAAGTCCCAGATGCTGCCTGAGGTTCTCCAGCTCCTCGCACCAGACCTCCTTGGTGAACAGGTCGGTCCGCTCGTCGGGGGCGGGGGAGTGGCCGCAGCCGATCTGGTCGTAGAAGACCAGGGTGCGCCCGGTGTCGGCGATGTCGTCGAGCACCTCGAGGCTGTTGTGGGAGGACCCGGGTCCTCCGTGGAGGAGGATCAGAGGAGCCTTCTCGGGGTCTCCGCCCTCGACGATTCGATACCAGGTCTGTAGACCCTTAAAGGGGATATATCCCTCTCTGATCTTGCGCATGTTCGCTCCTTTCGATCACACAGTGAAAAAAGTATATCCTGTAATGCTTTTCAGGGGAGACCGCCTGGAGATGATGTTAAAATGATTTTCCCGAAAGGGGCTTTTTTGTATGCCATTCCTGATCCTGGTCGGCGGCGGTTCCGCCTCCGGCAAATCGTACGTGACCAGCCGCGTGATCGAGCGCATCGGCGCCGAGAACATCACCCGGCTGACCCTGGATGACTACTACAAGGATATGAGTGGCATCTCCTTCGAGGAGCGCTGCAAGGTCAACTACGACCACCCCAAATCATTCGACTGGAAGCTGATGGAGCAGCAGCTCACCCAGCTCAAGTCCGGCCAGGCGATCGAGAAGCCCATCTACGATTTCAAGGTGCATCTCCGCTCCAACCAGACCGAGATCATCAAGCCCGCCAAGATCATCATGGTCGAGGGCATCATGGCCCTGGTCAACGCCCGGGTCAGAAAGCTGGGTGACCTCAAGGTCTTCGTCAACTGCTCGCGCGAGAGGCGCCTGCTTCGCCGTCTCGAGCGCGACCAGAAGGAGAGGGGCCGCACCTTCGACTCGATCGTCAATCAGTACTTCTACACCGTCCAGCCGATGTACGAGGAGGTGATAGCCCCCTCCTCCAACTACGCCGACCTGATCATCAACAACGATGACGAGATATCCAACCTCGCCATCGACGTTCTGACCGCGGTCCTCAAGGAGTTCCTCGAAAACGGTACCCTGGGTCACCGAGAGAACAATCCCAACGAGTGGCGCGGAGACTGAGAGCAGCGTCAACTGAACGGGAAAGAACACGTATAAACCCTTCAGATACGCTAAAATATCTCAGCATTTTGGACTGATAGCTTAATGGTTAAAGCCTCTGTCTCATAAACAGAAAAGTGCCGGTTCGATCCCGGCTCAGTCCACCATATTCGCTCACTATCTTGCAGCCAGTCTGCAAGATTTTTGATTTTTGGGCCACTCCCTTCGAAGATTCTTTTCGATTGATAAGGGGTTCAAGTCTCGACCCGTCTATCTTCTCATTGATTGTAAACTCGGCGGTTTTACCCTTAACCTCAAACATATCATATTGCAATCACAATATCCGATAACGGATATATTGTAGGAGCTAATTTAGTATCTAAATGGAAGGACAGATCAAGATGAAAACATTACAACTCTGTCTGGATTACGGAGCTTATCCTATTTTTATAAACGATGAGGATGGCCTTACTTTGGATAATTATCTTCCCGAAGATAGCGAGAACGATCCTGTCCTGCTGCCCCTGATGAAAGACATCACGAAGAAATATGAAGCCTGCTTCATCAACAATGAAAAGGAATTTGACTGGAAGGGGTTTAAGACAAAAGAAGAGGCAGAAGACTTCATTGAGGAGCTGAAGGAGTTTTCAAGGCTCATCAAGGAGCGATATGGCGAGGATTACATCATCAATGATATGTTTCCACAAGACTTTGAATATCTTCGAAAGATAATTTGACTACGAAGCTTATACCTCTCAAATACGATGCCATTCGATTTACCGTTCGATTATAGCGTGCCTTGGGCCACCATCTCGCTCATATACTTGCAGCTTGGCTGCAAGTTTTTTGTTTGAATCTAAAGTAAAAATATAGTCTCTAAAATCTTAGCTTCTATACTCCAGACCAACCTTTCACATGGAGATAGCGATAATCAGAGGAGTGCCGCCATATGAAATTGAGCGGATGGTCGTTGGCAACTAACTTCTGAACCACCCTTTCTCTGAGAACATACCTTCGTTGAGTTTGAGCCCACTGACCACTATATAGCTTGAGGTGGAAACTAATCCTTTAGAGAAAGGGTGGAAACAAGTCGCTTGAAAAACCCTGCGAACCTGATATGTACCCCAAATCCTGGACAACAGGAGGAGGGGTATTTTTCATGAAGTACACACTGGAATTCAAACTCGAA
>CALVYN010000007.1 GCA_944372245.1 uncultured Bacilli bacterium | reverse complement strand
AGGCCAAGCTGGGCACCAAGGAGGCCCTGCCGGCCGTCGACGGCCTGGCGGAGAACTTCCTCTCCCACTACCTCGAGGAGCACGCCAGGGACACCGAGGCTATCGTGGAGAAGGCTCTGGAGGCCCGCGAGACTCGGCAGAAGGCGGCTGAGGCCAGGGAGAAGGAGCGCAACCGCTACCGCCAGGGCGGCAGGGTGACCCTCTCGGGCAAGCTGACGCCCCCCTCCAGCAAGGACTACAAGAACAACGAGCTGTTCATCGTCGAGGGCGACTCGGCCGGCGGCTCGGCCAAGAAGGCCCGCGACACCTTCCACCAGGGCATCCTCCCCCTCAGGGGCAAGCCCAAGAATACCGCCGAGGTCTCCTCGCCCGAGGATCTGTTGGACAACCGCGAGCTGGCCGACCTGATCACCACGATCGGCGCGGGCTTCGACTCGAGCTTCAAGCTCAAGGATATCCACTACGGCAAGGTCATCATCATGACCGATGCCGATGACGACGGCTTCCACATCCGCAACCTGCTCTTGGCCTTCTTCTTCCAGCACATGCGGCCCCTGGTCGAGTCGGGCCACGTCTACGTGGCCATGCCGCCCCTGTATCGGGTCTACAACGACAAGCGCGAGATCTACTGCTGGGACGATCAGGATCTGGCCAAGGCCCGCGCCGAGATCGGCAAGGGCTACGAGATCAACCGCTTCAAGGGACTGGGCGAGATGAACGCCAGCCAGCTGGGCGTGACCACCATGCGCGCCCCCTATCGCCGGCTGTGCCAGGTCCAGGTCAGCCACGACAGCGAGGACGAGTGCCAGGACCGCGTGACCCTGTTCATGGGCAAGGATGCCGACCGCCGCAAGGAGTGGATCGCCACCAATATCGACTTCGGCTACCGCGAGGACTTCTACGAGCGGCTGCGGAAGGGAGAGGAGAGCAACGATGCCGAAAAGAGCGAGTAAGAAGAGCGCCCCCAAGCAGGTGACCACCGGCTCGGGCCGCATCACCGAGGGCCTGAAGGCTGACACCCTGGAGACGGAGAACTTCTCCCAGGTCCTGGCCGACTGCTTCGCCCGCTACGCCAAGATGGTCCTCACCGACCGCGCCATCCCCGACGTTCGCGACGGTCTCAAGCCCGGCCAGCGCCGCATCATCTTCGACATGTGGAAGCAGGGTATCACCTTCGACCGCAAGACCGTCAAGTGCGCCAAGACCGTCGGCGACGTCCTCGGCAACTACCACCCCCACGGCGACTCCTCCGTCTACGACGCCATGGTCCGCCTCTCCCAGGACTGGAAGATGGAGGTCCCCCTTCTGACCTTCCAGGGCAACAACGGCTCGATCGATAACGACCCGGCCGCAGCCTACCGTTACACCGAAGCTAAGCTGGCTCAGGCCTCCGATCTGATGACCAGAGACCTGGACGAGGAGACGGTCGACATGATGCTGACCTTCGACGACCAGAAGACCGAGCCCGTGGTCCTGCCGGCTGGCTTCCCCAACCTGCTGATCAACGGCGCCCAGGGCATCGCCGTCGGAAACGCCACCAACATCCCGACCCACAACCCCTCCGAGATCATCGACGCCTGCCTGCTCCGCCTGTCCAACCCCGAGTGCACCCTCGAGGACCTCATGGGCATCGTCCAGGGCCCCGACTTTCCCACTGGCGGTCTGATCGATGACAAGGAAGCCATCCGCAAGCTGTATGCGACTGGTAAAGCATCCTTCTACATCCACTCGAAAGCGTATGCCGATAAAGAGAACTCCTGCGTCGTCATCACCCAGATTCCCTACGGCGTGGTCAAATCGCAGCTGGTGGCGGATCTGGACGAGAAGCGCATCAAGTACAAGCTGGACAACATCACCGAGGTCCGCGATGAGTCCGGCGAGGACATCCGCATCGTGCTGGACATCCGCCGCGGCGCCGACCCCCAGGAGGTCTTGGACTATCTGACCTCCAAGGGCCTGCTTAGGACCACCTTCGCCGCCAACATGCTGGTTTTGGACAAGGGCCACCCCCGCACCCTGGGCCTTCTCCCCATCATCGACTCCTACCTCGCCCACCGCGAGGAGGTGGTGACCCGCCGCTCCAAGTTCGAGCTGAACAGGGCCAAGAACCGCCAGGAGATCGTCCAGGGTCTCCTCAAGGCCTCCTCGATCATCGACGAGGTCATCGCCATCATCCGCCACGCCGACTCCCGCGCCGCCGCCAAGAGCGGCCTGATGACCCGCTTCGGCTTCACCGCCGTCCAGGCCGACGCCATCGGCAACATGCGCCTCTACTCCCTGACCAAGTTGGACATCAAAGCCCTGACCGACGAGGGCAACGAGCTGGCGGCCACCATCGCCCGCCTCAACGACATCCTGAGCTCGAAGTCCAAACTCAACCAGGTCATCGCCTCCGAGCTCAAGGAGGCCAAGGAGCTGCTCAACTCCCCGCGCCGCACCGAGATTCTGGATACCCAGATGGCCGTCAAGGCCGTCGACCAGAAGTCCTTGATCGCCGCCGAGGACGTCCGCGTGGTCATCACCGCTGACGGTTACATCAAGCGCACCAACATGCGCTCATACCAGTCCTCCACCAACCCCGGCGAGAGCCCGGCGCTCAACCTGCCCGCCCTCAAGGTCGGCGACCGCCTGGTCCTGGAGCGCACCTGCTCGACCCACGACGACATCCTGGGCTTCACCTCTGCGGGCAACTACTTCGTCCTGCCCGTCTGGCAGATCCCCGAGGGCCGCTGGAAGGAGGAGGGCAAGCACATCTCCACCCTGGTGAGCCTCGGCCCCTCGGAGAAGATCGTCACCGCCTTCGCCATCAAGGCCAAGCCCAACGGGCTCAACATCATCCTTCTCAGCCGCAGCGGCCGCATCAAGCGCGCCTGCCTCGATGAGATCAACCTCTCCAAGCTGACCACCCGTCCCCTCCGGGCCATGGCTCTGGTCGGCGACGACTCGATCGTCGACGCCAAGCTGGCCAGCGGCGACTCCTCGGTCATCGTCTGGGCTCAGGACGGCTGCGTCAACCGCTTCGACGAGAGCGATATCCCGATGGTGGGCCTCAAGGCGGCCGGCGTGAAGGCCATGAATGCCCCCGCCAACACCAAGGAGCCCTTCGAGATGGCCCGTCTGACCATCCTCCCCGGCGGGGAGGAGAGCCGGCTCCTGGTCGTCTGCGACAACCGCCGCGTCACCCTCATCGCCTCCGACCCCATCCCCGAGGAGAAGCGCCTCGGCCGCAAGACCCAGGCCGTCTCCATCCCCAAGGCCTCGCATCCGCGCCTGGTCGACATCATCCCCGTGAGCAAGACCAAGGGCCGCTATCCCTCGATCCTTCTAGCTCTGGACTCCGGCTCGATGGAGCTGGACATCAACGGCATGGACACCTCGATCGTCGGCGTGCTTCTGCGCAAGGAGAACGTGGCGACCCAGCCCGCCAACGCCACCATCGTCGGCGTGCACCAGACCGGTGTCCAGATCGATATGACCACCCCCGTCCACGAGGCGCCCAAGGTCGCTCCGGCCCCCGTCAAGGCCACCTCGGATGGCTCCCCCAAGCAGATGACCTTCTTCGACATCCTCGAGAATGACCTCAAGGACTCCTCCAAGTGAGACCGAAGGTCGACTTTCACACCGCTGACCTGGCCAAGGCCGATCTGACCGTCCTGGCCCGAGCCGGCATCCGCCACCTGCTCCTGGACATCGACAACACCCTGGCGGAGCCGGGCCAGCCGGCGGGGCCTCGGGTCGGGATCATCGCCGAGCACGCCCGCGCTGCGGGATTGAGCTTGGGGGTGGTGACCAACTCCGCCTCCGCCCAGCGGGCCGCAGACTTCGCCAGAGCCCTGGGGACCGACGTCTTCATCCACCTGGCGGGCAAGCCCTTCCCCTTCAAGCTCAACCGCCTGATTCGCAGGATGGGATATCAGCGGAGCGAGTGCGCGCTGGCGGGCGACCAGCTGCAGACCGACCGCAGATGCGCCCGTTGGGCTAAGATATACTTTGTACTAGTCGAGCCGCTCAGCCCCTCCGATGCGCTCATCACCCGCTTGAACCGCCTCATCGAGGCACCCAAGCGGCGCAGGTGGGCCAGGAAGGGGCTGCTCGGCACCCGGATCTAGTAAGATCCAAGGAGGATAGAATATGCGCTCCACATACAAGAAGGTCTCCGGCATGACCGCCGAGATCAAGGTCCGCCGCTGCTACGGCTGCGGATCCACCCTTCAGAACGCCGACCGCTACGAGCCCGGCTACGTCAGCGCCCAGCGCCAGGAGAACGACGAGGGCCTGTGCGACCGCTGCTACAAGCTCCGCAACCCCGGCGCGCAGACCTCGCAGGTCATCACCCGCTCCTTCACCGCGATGATCAGAAAGGCGATCGAGAGCCAGGCCCTGCTCTGCTACGTCATCGACGCCTTCTCGCTGGATTCCTCGGTGGTGTCCAACCTCTCCGAGCTGATCCGCACCGGAAGGGTGCTGGCCCTGGTCAACAAGGTCGACCTGCTGCCGGCCAACATCAGCAACGAGGAGCTGCTCGAGGGCGTCAAGAGCCGCCTGAGCGCCCAGGGCATCTCGCCTCTGGCCATCTATCTGACCTCGATCAACGACGAGCAGACCATCCGGGCCCTGCGCTCCGAGCTCGATGCGCACCGCGACGGCAAGGATATCTACCTGATCGGCACCCAGCGCGTGGGCAAGTCCGCCATCGTCAACGAGTTCCTGAAGTACTACGACAACTCGACTGACCGGACCGTGACACGCGAGAGCCTGGGCGAACCCGGGGATGACCTCGTGGTGACCGCCATCCCCCTGGATGAGGACTCCACGCTCTACGACACTCCGGGCGTCTTCGAGCCCACCTCGATCGTCAACCAGATCGATCGCCGCACGCTCAAGTACGTCCTGCCCCGGACCAGGGTGGTCGCTCGCAACTTCACCGTCAAGCCCGGGGAGGGCCTGGTCTTCGGCGCCCTCTCCTACTGCCTTCTGACCAGCGCGGCCAAGACCGATGTCGAGGCCTACTTCTCCTCGGATGTCCAGATTGACCGCATCCGCGCGGAGCGGGCTCAGGAGACCTTCACCAGCCTCTGCCAGGACGGCAAGGGCCATCCCGCCTCCCCCACCATTCGCGACACCGATGCCCTCGCTGAGACCGTCCTCGAGGTCCCTGATGACGGCCTGGAGTACATCCTCTCCATCACCGGCTTCGGCCGCCTGCGCCTCAAGGGTGCGGGTCAGACCTTCGCCTTCTACGCGCCCAAGGGTGTGCGCGTCCTGCTCCACCGCTAATGGACGATAGTTCAGCGATAGTATTCCTCTCGACCTTCGACCCTATCGATGCTGCGAACCTGAGTGCCATCAGGTTCGCTTTGATGTCTCTGGAGATGGATTCAGCCCTCTTGGTGCCCCTGCCCAGCCGAGAGGGGGAGACCAAGCTCAAGGACCGCTGCCGCATGGTGGAAGCCGCCATCGAGGATATGCGGCATCTTAGTAGCCTCGAGCGCGAGGAGATCAAAGGCTGCGACAATCTGTCCGAACTCCTCTTAAAAGCCTGGGCGGCCACTGATTCCTCCTCGGTCTATCTCATGGTTGACCCGCTGGATATTCCTAGGCTTCTGGAGGAGAAAATCCCAGATGATGTCCTTGCGAAATTCAAAGGATTGATAGTTGTTTCTTCAAAGATACAACCTGAAATACCTAATTTAGGACGTCTTCCGATACAGATCCTCTACAACTCCGACATGGAAACCCACGACCCCGCCGGCATCCGGCAGCTCTCGCACCTGGATACGGCCCTACCAGTCATCGATTACATCCTGGATAAGCACCTCTACGCAATCGATGACCTTAGAGACCTGTACACCAGGCAGAGATATGAGCATGCGGTCTCCGTGGCCCACCTAGCGTGGCAGATGGCTCAGGAGAACGGCCAGGATTCCTGCCGGGCATTCCTCGCGGGTCTACTGCACGATTGCGCTAAGGAACTGGCTCACACCGATGAAGGAAAAGAGCTGATGCAGAAGCATTTTCCGCAATTTGCCAACTTTCCTTCATGGTCTTATCACCAATTTCTTGGAGCCCTGGTGGCACACGAGAGATTCCACGTTCGCGATGAGGAGGTCCTAGAGGCCATCTTCTATCACACGACCGGCTTTGGAGAGATGAACGCCCTGGACAAGATCATCTACTGCGCCGATAAGCTCGACCCAGAGAGGGGTTGGGATTCCCAGCCCTTCATCGACCTGTGTCTGCAGGATATCGATGCGGGATTCAAAGCTGAGCTCAAACACAACATGGAGTACATCGACCAGAAGAATCCGGATGAGACGAAGGATCCTCTGACTGCGGCATGTATGGAAAGATACCTGCGGGAGGAATAGAATAACAACCCGTCATGCGACTTGAAGATTAAGGAGATTCAAATATGTCTGAAAAGGATGTTAAGACCCCTCTGCCCAAGGGCGGAGTGAGAAAGAGAGATATTCTCGAAGTGGCCCTGGAGCTGGCTGCCAACCGCGGTGAGGATACCGTCGCCTACGACATCTCGAAGAAGAGCCCTCTGGTGACCTATACCATCATCACCTCGGCCGCCTCCGATAAGAGGGCCCAATCCCTAGCCTACTATGCTAGGGAAGCTCTGGAGGAGCGCGGATACTGGGTCGATCACATCGAGGGCAAGCGGGGCTCCGCTTGGATTCTCGTCGATGCCGGCCACATCCTCGTCAACGTCTTCACCCGCGAGGAGCGCGAGCGGTTCAAGCTCGAGGATCTCTATACTGGATGCCCCCACACTGTCATCACCGATGAGGATGTGAAAGCCTATGTCACCCGAGCGACCGCCAAGGCTGAGACTGATACTGAGTCTGAGGATTAAAACCTCATTGGAAAGGCTTCCAATATCTAGGCGATAGCTCTTTTGAAGACCAACCAAACATTAGAATTTTAGCAACTGAAGCCGCCCTTCCTTTCTATTCCCAACGAAGGCTGAACGGAGGAGATATGATGGATAAACCTTCTTATGTTCTTGTCATCTGCGCGATGAAGAGCGAATATGAGGCTCTCACGAACAAGGTCCAGCAGGGACGTCAGGCTGTCATTTCCGGTATCGAGGGAACTGTCTTCCCTATCCCTTCCGGTGAGGCTTTTGCCTTTATCGGATCGATTGGAAAGGTGGCTACAGGCTTCACAATCGGCCGTCTCTCTGAGGCTTGCAATGTCAAAGCCATCATCAATACTGGTGTCGCTGGCAGCATCAACCCCGAGGTTCTACCCCTCGATGTCGTAGTGGCTGACCGTGTGGCCTTCCACGATGTCGACCTGACTGCCTTCGGCAATCCTCTGGGCCAGATGGATGGTGAGCCCCTCTGGTATCAGGCTTCTCCCATCTTCCTCGATGCGGCCCACAACATCACTCTACAGAGAGGACTCCAGATCAAGTTTGGATCCATCATATCTGGCGATGTCTTCGCTACCGCAACAAATATCTCTGAAAAGATCATTGAGGAGTTCGACCACCCTTACGCCATCGATATGGAGAGCGGTGCCGTGGCTATGTGTGCTCGCAAGCTGAATGTTCCCTTCGCCATCATCAGATCGATTTCCGATGACACTCGTAAGGGTGATAACGTCACCAATTACGAGGAGTTTTTGGAGCTAGCCGCCAAGCACGCCTCCTCTGTCACCCTCTGGATGCTCAACGCACTGAAATAAAAATTGATTGATTTAATTCATTAGTAGAAAGATAGTACTAAAATGCTACTAATTTACCACTAAAATAGTATTTAAAAAGTACTAATTTAGTACTAAACAAATACTAATAGTATTTAATTAGTAATAAATGCGATTGAGTATTAGTAGGAAAATAGTACTAATTTGCTACTAATTGCCATTCGCACTTTTAATCCAAGATTATACTAGTAGGAAATTAGTACTAAATTACTACTAATTTGTCAAATTTGACTGGTTGTTAAGCTAATTTATTACTTCGGATAATATTTATTATGTTAAACGAACTCAAAAATTAACACAAGCAGTCTATCTGAGCATTTAGCTAAGAACTTATTAGTAGCAAATTAGTACTAATTTAATACTATCTACACACCTGAGATCCACGCTTCATTAAAATTAGTAGGAAATTAGTACTAAATTACTACTATCTGCACATCTACTAATTTATTACTATTTTGCTACTGATAGTATTAAATTAGTAATATGTTAGTACTAAATTACTACTAATGTACAATCTCTGACTTTTTTTAAATATCAAACTAGGCGAGATAGCACAGCCTATTTTGAGCCTGATACCACCCATCTTCATCCCGATACAAAAGTAAGGATTGGACGATTGAGGGGTTTGCGCCAAAGCAGGAGATGACATCATTTTCTTCCATTTGAAAGAGCGTAGAGATGGTCTGATTGCCGCCTCTCTCAGCCAGATCTTCTAGTGTCTGATTTACATCCTCTTCAACATTGCTGGCTAAAGGATCTTCCATAAAACTATCTGAAAAGTAGAGTCCATAGAACTCGTCATATTCGTTGGAGTCCTTCAGTGAAGTTAGAGGCTTTAGGCTCCTAGCAAGATTGGCACCGATAGCGATGGTCATATAGGGTTCGGCAAGAATTACACCTGTTATTTCTTGCTCCTGATAAGTACCAGAGGTAGCTGATTCCTCAACATCGCGAACCGAGGAGGCCACGATAATCTGATTATCATTTAAGCCAAGAAGGTCTTTTACTGCGTTGACTTCGGACTCAAATAGAGAAGAGACAAGAAAGATATCGTCATCAGAGGCTTCAGTCACAGGTGCGCCACCAACAGTGCATGCGTAGAGATTCAGGCTCTGCGTGGGACGAATAAATTGGTAGTTCCAGCCCTCATCGATGGCCGCTTGTGCCTCCTGAATCGGGCAGATAACAACATCGGAGTTGATGCTGAAGATATCGAAAGAGCCCTGGTAAGAGAAGAAATAATCCGATTCGATCGTGGCCGCGCACAGGGCGCTTGAAAGATATGCGGTAACCCGAACATCGGAGGTTACCGAGCAGGAAGACAGGCCAGAAGCTAGAGATGAGCAGGCGATAACCGAAAGGAGAGATCTCTTAAACCAGGAGGAGGGACTCATGCATCAACTTCCAAAAGCTCGACGATGGGAGTTCCCGCAAGATCATCGATGTCAGAGAGGCCGAAGTTCAAGGCGATGGTCTTGCCAAGATCAGCGAAAGTGGCCCTATCGGCGAGCTTTCTACCGCTCTTAAACGACTTAGAATAGGCCAGGAAGGGAACGTATTCGCGGGTGTGATCAGTGCCCTTGTAGGTGGGGTCATTTCCGTGGTCGCCAGTGATGATGAGAAGGTCGTCCTGATGGAGGGCAAGAACGAGCTGATAGAGGTAGGAATCAAACTCCTCGAGACACTTCCCATAACCCACAGGGTCACGGCGATGACCGTATTCGGAATCGAAGGCGACGAGATTGGTGAAGCACATTCCACCCCACTCGCCGTCCTTGACCTGTGCGATGGTCTTGAGCATGCCATCCGCATTCGATTCGGTGTGCTCACCACCGGTGACTCCGACCATGCTGAAGATATCGCAGGTCTTTCCCACGCAGTAGGTCGTGTATCCCGCATCCTTGAGAAGGGACATGTAGGTGTGCTTAGTGGGAGTGTGAGAGAGATCGCGACGATCGGCCATAACACGATGGAAGTCATCAGCATTCTTTCCGACGAAGGGACGAGCGATGACGCGACCGATATGGTATTGAGGCAGGTCACAGAGCTTTCTAGCGATGGCGCAGATCTCATAGAGCCGCTCGGTAGGGAAGATGTCCTCGTGGGCAGCAATCTGGAAGACGCTGTCACCCGAGGTATAGACAATCAGACCCTTGTTCTCCACAGACCACTCACCGAAGTCATGGATAGCCTGTGTGCCAGAGTAGGTGGCGAGCCACTTCACGGGCACACCAACCTCTTTCTCGAAAGCATCTTTCAGCTCCTGAGGGAAGCCGGTATGTGTGAAAAGTTTAAAAGGTTCCTCAGTAACAATACCCATCATCTCCCAGTGACCAGTCAGGGTATCTTTGGACTTACTAGCTTCCTGAAGGCGGGCGCTGTAAGCGTGAGGGTGCGGGCAGATGGCCGAGCCATTGAAGGCGTTGATATCTCCCATTCCCATGCTGTTGAGCATCGGGATACGGAGGGAGCCACAGGCCTGAGCGCAGTGTCCGAGGGTGTCGGTCCCCTCGTCGTCATAGGTGGCAGCATCGGGGGCGCAGCCGATACCGAGCGAATCGCAGACGATCACGAAGACGCGGGGAAATTTCACATAGTGCATCCGAGAGACCTCCATCAAAAATATCTGATTAATTATACTTCTTCGCTTCTTCCAACCCATCACCGACAATGCTGTCATAGATGTCGCGGGCGCTGCGAGAGCTCACGTGGGTATAGATCTGAGTCGTCTCGATATCTGAATGCCCCAAAAGCTCCTGCACCTCGCGAAGCGGAGCTCCGTTTTCGAGCAGGGTTGTAGCGAAAGAGTGGCGCAGCATATGGGGTGTTACACGCTTCGTTATTCCCGCTGTCTGTGCAAGGTTGGTAAGTTCCTGATTAAACGATTGCCGCGTCATCTTATGGCCACCTTTAGCCAGGAAGAGGGCATCTGATTTAGGATTGAGCTTGTGTCTGATCATCAGCCATTCCGTCAAGGCCTTGGCACCATCATGTCCAAACGGAACCAGTCTCTCTTTACCACCTTTGCCTAGGACTCGGACAAAGCCCTGCTCGAGGTTTACATCATTAAGCTTCAATCCGGTCAACTCGGAGACGCGTAGGCCGCAGGAGAAGGCGATGATGATCATCGTTTTCAAACGGATGGAATAGGGGTCATTCTCATCGATGGCGCTAAGCATCCTGCTGATGTCATCGATTGAGAGGACATCCGGAATCCTCTGCTCGCGGCGAGGAAACTTGAACTGCCCGATAGGGCGATCGACCTTCCCCTGGGCCTGAATGTAGCGGTAGAAACAATTGACGACCACTTCCTTCCTTTGAAGGGTGCTCTCCTTGACTCCCTCATGGGTGAGATGGGAGAGAAAGGCGACGACATCGTTGGGAAGAATTTCTACATCTTCCTTATCACCGACAAAGTTTATAAATTGCAAAAGATCAGTAGAGTAAGCTTGAACTGTCTTTCTTGAATCGCCCTTCTCAGCAACGATCTCCGCCAAAAAGGCCCTGGCCTGTTCACTTAGTTTCACCGCTGTCACCTCCATCGGCGAGCGCCTCGTTCAAGGTGAGCTGGATGTTCTTCTTCACGGCGGAGGGCTTCACGAGATCTTCGACCGAGACTCCGCAGAGGCGGATGGGCTGCCCGCGGTAGAAGGCATCAAAGATCTTCAGCGCATGGAAGGATATCGTCTCAGCAGAATCGGTATATTCCTCAAAGGTCTCCCGTTTCGTCTCGGTGTAGAAGTTATTGTCGCGCAGCTTGATGCAGACGGTTCGAGTAACCAAACCCTCACGTCTGATCTGTCTAGCCACGTCTTCCGCACACTGAACCAGCCACTGCCTCAGCTCGTCATAGTCGGTCGTATCCTGGTTGAGCGTCACATCGTTGGAGCAGGATTTCCGCTGCGAGGATTCCGTCGAGACGACATCGGAGCCGAGTCCGTTGGCCCAACCTACCAGGTAGTCAAAATTGGATCCCAGGGCCTTCCTAGCTCCCTCAGATGCCGTAGTGGCTAACTCTCCGATGGTTGTAATGCCCACTGCCTCCAGCTTCGGAGCGGTCATCTCGCCGATTCCATACATCTTTCCGATCGCTAGAGGCCAGATTTTGGTCTGCCATTCCTGAGGGGTCAGAAGGAAGGTGATACCCAAGGGCTTCTTGTAGTCGGAACCCATCTTGGCCATGAATTTCGTATGTCCTAGGCCCATAGAACACTTCAGGGAAGTTCGGCGCAGGAGTTTCATCTGCACGTCGAAGAGACGCTCGTACATCGCCTCCTCGTCGTCGGAAATATCCTGGAAGAACTCGGTCGCATCCGCGTAGCACTCGTCGATCGAAGCCTTCTGAATCCGGGGAAAGATCTCTCTGACCGCATCGAAGAAGAGGTGCGACTGCCTGGAGTACTCGTGATAGTCACCGGGGATCATGATGATGTCAGGGCAGTGCTTGTAGGCATCAGAGAGGGGCATACCCGAGTGGACGCCGAAGTGGCGCGCCTCGTAGGAGCAGGTTGAAACCACGCCTCGCACGCCGCCGCCCACCGCGACGGGTTTACCTTTCAATGATGGATTTCGATTGATCTCCACCTGGGCGAAGAAGGCGTTTAGATCGATGTGAAGAACGAGTCTCATGCTTTTCTAAAAGCCTCCCTCAGAATGATTTCATTATAGTGAAAAAAGCGAGTCTCCTCGCTTTTGAACCATCAGGATGCAGAAGTCTAAAACCTATGACTTCTTAGAGGCTTCGGCTCGGTGGGCCTGGTCGATGAGGTCCTTGGCTGCATCGATCGTGACCCTGGAACTCTCGCTTCCCTCCAGGAGAACCGAGATACCTCTAGCCAGCGCCTCGCTGTCGGAGAGAGACTCAACCCCGGTCATCGAGACCCCGCCATCAACAGATTTCTTCGTGACTAGGAAGGACTGGTCAGCGAAGGCGGCCACCTGAGGAAGATGGGTGATACAGCAGACCTGCACGCTTCTAGAGAGGGCCGCCAGCTTGCGTCCCGCCTGAAAGGCCACTGCACCCGAGATGCCCGTATCGATCTCATCGAAGACCATCAGGTCAGCGGGATTGACCCCAGCCAGAGCGCACTTGAGCGCCAGCATGATGCGCGAGGACTCACCGCCCGAAGCTACCTTCCTGAGGGGCTCAAAGCGTCCCCGCCCATTGAGGTCGACCGTGAATTCGACGTGGTCCAGACCCGTGGACAGGAGCTTGTCGCCGGTTTCGACCTTGATGTCGAAGCCGGAGGAAGGCAGTTTGAGGTCGTTAAGGTTCGCGTTCACAAGCTTGGCAAGATCCTTCGCCAAGCTCTTGCGCGAGGCGGACAGCTCCCGCCCGATCCTGGTCGCCTCCTCGGTGCACTGAGAGAGGCGATTCTGTAGTCTCTTCAACTCATCTTCAAAGTTGGAAAGCTTATCGAGCCTGCTCTTTAAGCTATCTAATGCATCGAGAATCTCCTTGGTCGAGCGGCCGTAGCGGCTGCGGACCTTCTCTAGGTCGAAGAGGCGCGCGTTGAGCTGGTCGACCAGTTCAGTCTCCTCCTCGCCCTCGAGGTAGGAGATCGAGTCGAGATTGTTCTCTAGGCTATTTAGGGAGTCTAGGGCCTCCTGGGCCAAGCTTGACGCCTCGCCGGGTATGGAGCTGATCGAATCGAGACTGCTGGAGAGCTCGGGCAGGATCTGCTCCAACTGCGAGCGGAGGGGTGAAAGGCTCTTGAGGGCCTCGTTGAGTTTGGCTTGGCCCGAGAGCTCGGAGAGCTTGGCCTCCGCCTCCTCAATCTCGTCGGGCTGGATGTGCAGACGCACGATCTCATCGATGCGGAAGCGGAGGAAGTCGGGATCCTCGCTGGCGGATTCAGAGCGCAGCTCGTCGATGGCCTTCTGGGCCTCATTCATCTCAGCCAACGACTGGCGGTAGTCTGAGATCAGCTTCTGGTGGTCCTTGTCGCCCATGCCATCCAGACCAGCCAGCTGAACCGCAGGGTCATACAGACCAGCCGTATCTTTCTGGCTGTGGATATCGACCACACCCTGCATCGCCTCTCTGAGAGTCTGCAGGGTCACCGTCTCCCCGTTGATGCGCCGCACGATCGAACCCTTAGCGGTGGCCGAGAGTGAGAGGATCAGCTCCTCCTCGCCATCCAGATAGTCAGCCACGCGCTGACGCTGGGCCTCAGTCCACGACGAGACATCAAAGACCGCCTCGGCGAAGGCCTTCTTCGTGACATCGCGCGGGGTCAGGCCACCGCTCTTGAGGCCGCAGAGCAGAGCTAGGGCCTCGACCAGGACGGATTTGCCCGCACCGGTCTCACCGATGAGGGCGTTCAGTCCCGGGGCGAGATTGAGGGTGGCATCCTGGATGACCAGAAAGTTGCGGACAGTCAGGGAGCAGAGCATAGCTACTCCTCGCTGGGGTCGCTCGCGGCCTTGGAGATGCCCTCGACTCTCTTCTTCAGGGTCTCGAGCTGCTGGGTCATCTGGTCGAGGAGCTTGGCGCCCTCCTCGCCCAGGGCGACCTGCTCGTCGAGGCTGGTATCCGCGGCGGAGAGCTCATCGAGAATCTGTCGGACCCGATCCTCCATCTGGGCGAAGGTCATCTCCTTCGTCTGAACCTTGGTGGTCTTCTTCTCGCTTTTGGTTGCCATAGCTACCTCCTTTTTGCGACCGCATCGATCGTCGCTTCCGCCTTGATGTTGCGATTGAGGATACTGACCTTCCTACCCGGGGTGAAGTCCGCCTCCTTCAGGGGGTGTCCACCCTCGTCGACAATCAGGGAGAACCCCCGCTTGAGCGAGGCTTCCACGCTGGTCGACTCGAGGGTTCTCCGCGCCGACGAGATACGCTGTTCAGCGTTTTGAAGGCTTGATTGAAGCCTTAGAACAAGCAGGTTTTTATAATTTACCAACCTCTGTTCCGCATCCGAGAACATCTTTGTCTTGGCCGCGTTGAGCCGCTCTCTGAGCACCGTGAGGCGCTGCCCCATCTCCTCCAGCCGATTCTGGGGGAGCGACTGGTTGAGCTGGCGGCGCATCTCCATGACCTCGACCATGTAGTCGGTGAGATGATGGTCGAGCAGGCGAGCCAGGCTCTCCCTAAACTGGCCGACCTCCTGACTGAGCTCCTCCAGGGAGGGGTTGATTTTGTTGGCGGCGTCGGTGGGGGTGATGGCGCAGACGTCGGCCAGCCGGTCCGCCACCGAGACATCGACCTGGTGGCCGATTGCGGTGATGATGGGGCAGGGAGATTTGACCATGGCCATCGCCACCTTCTCGTCGTCGAAGCAGCTCAGGTCGCCCTTGGAGCCCCCGCCGCGGCCGATGATGATGGCATCGGGCTTCCACCGGTAGGCCTCATTCAGGGCCGAGGCGATAGAAGAGGGAGCCGAAGCACCCTGCACTGTGGCTGGGAAGAGGCGGACCTCCTCACAGGGGAAGCGGCGGGAGAGGGTGTCGAGGATATCATGGTAGCCCGCCGCTTCCGGGGAGGAGACCACCGCCAGGCGCTGGACGTAGCGAGGCAGAGGCCGCTTGCGTTCAGGGTTCAGTAAACCGAGGTCGTCGAGCTTCTTCAATAGGGCTCTCTTGGCCATCAGCGCCTTGCCCTCGCCGGCCAGCTGGACACTCATTCGGCGGACGATGAAGCTGACCGAGGAGCTGCCGCCATAGTAGTTGAGGCCGCCGTAGCAGGTGACGACATCGCCCTCCTTGAACCTGCAACCCAAAGTGGGCACCGAGGAGCGCCAGATGATGGCGCGCAGGGTAGTGCGGATGGTCCCGGCCTTCTGGTCGGGGTCGATCAGATCCATGTAGATGTGTCCGTTGCTGCTCTTGATGTGGAGGATCTCTCCGGTGACGAAGATCCCCTGCAGCTCCGGCGACCTCATGATCTCAGAGAGGATGTCTGAGAGCTCGGAGACTGTGAAGACCGTATACCCTTCTTGGACCATCGTCACTCTTTCTTGGCGGATTCTTCCTCAGCCTCGGACTGGACCTTGGCCGCCTCGCCATCGAGGATCGACTGGATATACTGGCGGTCGGGCTCGAGGTCCTTCAGGTCGACGTGGACCTTGCCCGGACCCTTGTAGTCATTGGGCACGTTCAAGGCCTTGGAGATGGCCTGCTCCAGCACCGCGTTGACGTAGCGGACCTCCGACTCGGAGCCGAACTGCTTGAGGATGACCAGCGCCTCGTTGATCGCGACCTGCTTGGGCGCGGACTTGACCAGGACGCTCTCGGTGTAGGCGACCAGCATGATGGCCCGAGTGACCAGGGGCAGGCGGTCGAAGGCCCAGCCGTCGAGATACTCGCTGATGGCCTGGGCGATCTCATTCTGATTGACCAGAGCCTTGACCGCGCAGGCGCGGAACTCGGGGTCCAGCCCCTCCCAGGTGACGGGAGGAATCGAGTTGAGACCATCGGTCCGGCCGTCGAGCTCGTAGGCGCCATCGAGGAGCTCCTTGGCATCGAAATCGATCTTAGCCGACTCCAGCAGCAGGGCCGCATAGAGGGCGAGCACCGTCCTCACCCTCATCATGTGCCTGGTGATGATCGTCTTACCCATGGTTGCTCCTCCTTGTCTATTTCAATATTGCGTAGCGAATAATTCTAGCATAACGCTAGGGGCGAATCTCGCTGGCGATCCGGCGCAGCGCCTCGTCCGTCAGCAGGTCGTCGACAGACTTTCCGTCCTCGATCTTTGAGTCCTGGAGATACCTGTAGAGAGCCGCGACGACAGGGCCGTCCACCGCCAGGGGCTTCTCCCCATCAGCCATCAGGCTCAGGGTCTGGATGGTGCACTCGCGCAGGTAGGTGAGAATGGTCGGCTCGATCCAGAAGTCCAGGCTCAGACCATTCTTTCGAGCGATCTGAAGCAGGTGGGTATACATCGGCAGGCCATCGATCTCATCGTGCCAGAGGTCGGCGAAGATGTAGTCGTACTCCGCTCCGTGAGCCTCGAGATAGTCGAAGGCATCGCTCTGGACGATCTCCAGCTCCTTGGTCAGGCCCATGTGAGGCTCGATGACCTGCTTGAAGATCTCGATGACCTCCGGGGCGTTCTCGACGGCGGTCACCGAGGTGACCCCATCCTTAAAGAGGGCCGAGCAGGCGAAGTAGCCCAGGCCCAAACCGAGGGTTAAAACCCTTCCGTGAGCCTTGCCCAGCGGAGCCCTCATCGTCTCGATCTCATAGGGAGAGCCGCTCATCCAGATCCGCTTGCCCTTGGTGAGGATCGGAAAGTGGTATCCCTTAGAGAAGTATCCCAACGTCGTCCGCGTCGCGTAGTTCTCCTTGGCTGAACCGGATTCGACATCGGTCAGCAGAAAGCCCTCCAGCGGCTGAAAGACCTGGGAGGAAAGGCTGTAGGTTCCCCGCTGGAGATGAGCCTTGCCGAGGCGGCTGACAAAGGGGTCAGCCACATAGGAGGCCGGATCCAGCTCCTTGACCTTGAGAAGATTCTGGCCGAGGAGGTCATCAGCCTCCTTCTCGCTCAGCCCGAGCTCTAGGAGCATCCGCTTGGCGTAGTACTCGCCACCTGTCACCCCCAGGCTCGTGCAGTCATCTCTGAACGTCTCCCAATCGCAGCCCAGAACACCCTCCTCGAGGAAGGCGTTGAGGGCCTCGGACAGCCCGACATTGATGTCCTGTTGGACCGCCAACTCGCGGATGCGCCTCTTGGCGCTCACACCGATCACCATCAGTTTACCCTCCGCATATCCAGCTCGAGGACGTATCGGATCCCGGGGAAGACCGGGGCGATCGCCTCTATGGTGTCCGCTTCGATATCCGCCCGGATCCTCTCGGGGTCAGAGAAGGGAGAGAGGCGGAGAATCGCGTGGACGCAGATCTTTCCATCCTCCTTCTGCTCGAGAGAGATGTCGTCCTCGAAGAAGTCGAAGAAGACATCGGAGTAGGGGTCCTGCACCGAGCGGTTGTGCAGGGTGGCCAAGACGATGTCGCGCACCGCACCGATTCTGGCGCTGACGCGCAGGCTGCCGTTGTCGTAGATGGAGATCCTGCCCTCCCTCTCGCTCACTTTCCCTGTCCTCCCAGACCCTTGATCGAGAGGGAGATGCGGTTGCGCTGCAGGTCGACACCGATGACCTTGACCTTCAGGATCTGGCCGATATGGACCAGCTTGGAGGGGTCGACGCGGCGGCTGCGGTCCGACATCTCGGAGACGTGGAGCAGGCCGTCCTTGTGGATGCCCAAATCGACATAGGCGCCGTAGGCCACGACGTTTCTGACCGTTCCCTCCAGCACCATGCCCTCCTTCAGGTCGGCGATGGAGCGGATGGAGGTGTCGAAGTGGGGAGCCTGGAACTCGCCGCGGGGATCGCGGTGGGGCACGGCCAGTTCGTCGAGGATCTGCTTGAGCGTGTACTGGTCGGTCCCCAGCTGCTTGGCGTAGCTGGCCAGCTGCTCCCCCGTCAGGCTGGAAGCCAGCTTGGCGGCGGTCTCCCGGCCGTCGATCTTTAAGAGGGTGATCGCCCTCCTGGCGACCTCGTAGGACTCGGGGTGGATGAAGGTGTCATCTAAAGGCTCCTGGCCGCTGATGCGCAGAAAGCCCGCGGCGTTGGTGAAGGCCTTGGGGCCGAAGCCTTTGACCGCTAAGAGCTCGCTGCGCGAGTCGAAGCGGCCGTGCTCGTTGCGGTAGTCGACCAGGCTCTGGGCTGAGCGCTTGTTCAGACCGGAGACGTGCTCTAGAAGGGCGGGCGAGGCGGTATTGAGGTCGACGCCGACGCTGGAGACGCAGTCCTCGACCACATCGGAGAGTTTGGCCGAGAGCTTCTTCTGGTCGAGGTCGTGCTGATACTGGCCGACACCGAGGCTCTCGGGCGGAATCTTGACCAGCTCGGCCAGAGGGTCGAGCAGGCGGCGCGCGATGCTGACGGCCGAGCGCAGGTTCACATCGTACTGGGGGAACTCGCGCTGAGCCTCGGGCGTGACGGAGTAGACCGAGGCACCCGACTCGCTGACGATGCAGACCTGGACGGGAGGCTGAGCATCCTTGAACAGGTCGATCAGGAAGTCGTAGCTCTCCCGGGAGGCGGTGCCGTTGCCCAGGGCGATGGCGGTCACGCCGTACTTCCTGACCAGGTTGGTCACGATGCGGGCGGCCTCCTGGATCCGGGCCTGGCTCTCGATGGTGGGATAGACCACCGCCGTGTCCAAGACCTTGCCGGTGCGGTCGATGACGGCAATCTTGCAGCCGTGGTGGTAGCCCGGGTCAAAGCCCATGACCACCTGGGGCTTGAGGGGCGGGGCGAGGAGGATCTCCTGCACGCCGCGGGCGAAGACCTCCATCGAGGAGGACTTGGCCGCCTCCTCCAGCTCGTTCCAGACCTCGTTCTCGACCGAGGGGAAGATCAGGCGCTCGCAGGCGTCCTCGACCGTCTGCTCCAGAAGGCTGGGGTAGGCAAAACCCGCCGGCTTCTCGCTGCGGGCGATGGCGGTAAACAGGGTGTCCTTGGGGAAGTCGAAGCTAAGCTTTAGACACTTGAGGCGCTCGCCGCGCGAAAGGGCCAGAACCTGGTGGGGCTTGATGGTCGAGAGGGGGAAGCGCGAACTGTCATAGCCGTCGAAGGTGTGCTCGGGCGGCTCCTTGGTCAGGGTCGCGACCACGCTGCCATCCTTGGCGAGGACGCCGCGGACCGCGCGGCGGTTGACCGCCCGGTCGGAGATGTTCTCGGCCCAGATATCCAAGGCGCCCTGGATGCAGTCCTCGGCGGTGGGATACTTCTCGCTCACGTAGCCCCCAGCCACCTCCTTCAGGCTCCCGGTTCGGTCGGAGAAGATGAAGTTCAGGAGCTTATCCAGACCGGCTTTGACCGCCTTGGAGCCGCGGGTCTCGCGCTTGGGGCGGTAGGGACGGTAGATATCCTCCAGGGCCGAGAGGGTGTCCGCGGCCTTGACCTGAGCAATCAGGCCCGCGTCGGTGATGTTCTGCTTGGCCAGGGAGTCCAAAACGGTCTGGCGCCGCTCCTCCAGGGAGCGGTAGGCCGCCTGGGCATCCAAAAGCTTGCGCAGGGTCTCATCGGACATGTCGCCGGTGACCTCGCGGCGGTAGCGGGCCACGAAGGGGACGGTCGCCCCCTCGGCGAAGAGAGCCAGGGTGGCACTCACCTTGTCACGAGGGAGAGAAAGTTTGGCTGAAAGGTATTCTGACTCGTCCATCTTTTAAGTCTCCTTTGAGAGTGTTGAATCTACCGAACGACGATGTTGACGATTCTATTGGGCACAACCACGATCTTGACGATCGTCTTTCCCTCGAGGAAGCGCGCCACGTTCTCCTCATCCTGAGCCGCCGCCTTGAGCTTCTCGATGCTGTCGGAGGAGGCGTCCTTCTCCCACTCGAGGCGGGCGCGGAGCTTGCCGTTGACCTGGATGATGTAGAGGGCCTTGGCCGACTGGGCCTTGGTCATATCCGCCACCGGCCAGGGCACGAAGTCGATGAGCTCCTCGTGGCCCAGCAGGTGCCAGAGCTCCTCGCCCAGGTGGGGGCAGATGGGGGCGATCATCTGGGCCAGGCCCTCGAGCATGGCGACGGGCAGCGCCGGGGCGCGGTACATCTCGTTCACCAGGACCATCAGCTGGGCGATGCCGGTGTTGAACTTCATCTCGGCGTAGTCGGCGGTCACCTTGGCTACGGTCTGGTTGTAGACCTGGTCGAGGGCGGGCACCTCCTGCCGGGTGTGGAGCTTCGCCATGCTGCTGTCGGCGTAGAGGCGATAGACGCGCTCGATGAACTTGCGCGCGCCCGAGGGGCCCTGGGGATTCCAGGGCATGCCGACGTCGACGGGACCCTTGAAGAGCTCGTAGAGCCTCAAAGCATCGGCGCCGTACTGGGCGATGACCTCATCGGGGGAGACGGTGTTGCCGCGGGACTTGGACATGCGGGAGCCGTCGGGGCCGAGGATGACACCCTGGTGGCGGAGCTTGGCGAAGGGCTCGGGGCAGGCGAAGACGCCCTGGTCGTAGAGGAAGCGATGCCAGAAGCGGGCGTAGAGCAGGTGCAGGACCGCGTGCTCGGCGCCGCCGACATAAAGGTCGACGGGCAGCCAGTGCTTCAGAAGCTCGGGGTCACCGATCTCCTTCTCGTTCTCCGGGTCGATGAAGCGGGCGTAGTACCAGCAGGAGCCGGCCCACTGGGGCATGGTGTTGGTCTCCCTCTCGTACTCGCGCCCATCCCGGGTCACGTGAACCCAGTCGGTCGCCTTGGCCAGAGGGGGCTTGCCTTCGCCCGAGGGGGTGTAGTCATCCAGCTCGGGCAGGGTCAGCGGCAGCTCGTCCTCGCTCAGGGGCACGACCTCGCCGGTGGCCACATCGTGGAGCACGGGGATGGGCTCACCCCAGTAGCGCTGGCGCGAGAAGAGCCAGTCGCGCAGCTTGTAGTTGACCCGCCTGGCACCGGCCTTCAGCTCCTCCAGCTGGCGGGTGATGGCCTCCTTGGCCTCGGCATTGTTAAGTCCGTCCGCCGGGCCGGAGGCCAGGTGGACGCCGTCGCCCTCATAGGCTCCCTGACTCAGGTCGCCACCCTCAACCACCCGGATGATGGGCAGGTCGTGCGCCTTGGCGAACTGATAGTCGCGCGCGTCGTGGGCCGGCACGGCCATGACGGCGCCGGAGCCGTAGGAGCCCAGGACGTAGTCGCCGACATAGACGGGCACCTGCTTGCCGTTGACGGGATTGATGGCGTAGGCGCCGGTGAAGACGCCGGTCTTGGGCCGGTCGGTTCCGGTGCGGTCCAGGTCGGAGCGGTTGACGGCCGCCTGGACATAGGCCTCGACCTCGGCCTTCTGCTCGGGGGTCACAATCTTGGAAATCAGAGGGTGCTCAGGGGCCAGGACGACATAGGTGCAGCCGTAGAGGGTGTCCACGCGGGTGGTGAAGACGGTGAACTCACCCTGGCCATCGGCCAGCTTGAAGGTGACATCGACACCCTCGGAGCGGCCGATCCAGTTGCGCTGCATCTGGACGGTCGAGGCGGGCCAGTCGACCTCGTCCAGGCCGGCCAGGAGCTTGTCGGCGTAGGCGGTGATCTTCAAGAGCCACTGCTTCATCGGGATGCGGATGACAGGGAAGCCGCCGCGCTCGGACTTGCCATCGATGACCTCCTCGTTGGCCAGGACGGTGCCCAGGGCGGGGCAGTAGTTGACGGGGCGCTCGGCGTAGTAGGCCAGGTTGTTCTTGAACAGGCGCAGGAAGATGGCCTGGGTGAACTTGTAGTAGGAGGGGTCGGAGGTCTTGATGACGCGCTTCCAGTCGTAGGAGAAACCGCACCGCTTCAGCTGGCGGATGAAGTTGGCGATGTTGGCGTCGGTGAAGGGACCGGGGTGCTTGTTGTTCTTGATCGAGTACTGCTCAGCGGGCAGACCGAAGCTGTCGAAACCGATGGGATGGAGGACGTTATAACCCCTCGCGCGCATGAAGCGCGCCTCGGCATCGGTGGCCGAGTAGCCCTCGACGTGGCCCACGTGCAGGCCCGCGCCCGAGGGGTAGGGGAACATGTCCAGAATGTAGTATTTGGGCTTGGAGAAGTCGCGCACGTCGGTCCGGTAGGTCTCCTGCTCCTCCCAGACGCGCTCCCAGCGCCCCTCGACCTCTTCGCTGTTGTAATCCATGTCGTCAGCTCCTTTCTGCGGACGAAAAAACCGCAGGAAAATATCCGTGAAATTATACCGCTTAACCCCGGCTCAAAGGGGGTTCAGGGGTAGGATATCTTCTTAATTATAAAAATGACCGCCCGCAGGCGGTCGATGCTACCAGGTATAGCGGCCCTCGGGTTCCCCCCTGGGGAAGGTGATGCCGGTGGCGGTGTGGTAATAGCAGACCTCGAGGATGGCGTCCATATCGGTCGCCCAGTCCTGAGTGTCGATCTCCTCGACCCGCTTGAACTCCACCTTGCCCTCGCTCTCGGAGGAGAGGGAGCCCCTGAAGCGGTCAGCCTCGTAGATGAAGACGAGATAGCGGTCCTGGTCGGGGCGGGTCCGGTAGAACTCCATGACACCCGCCAGCTTGGGGTTGAGGATGGTAAGTCCGGTCTCCTCTTCAACTTCGCGAACAATCGCCTCGCGGAAGTCCTCGCCGGGTTCGATGTGGCCCCCGGGCAGAGTCCAACCGGGCCAGTCCTTCTTCGTGCGCAGCTGCAATAGCACCCGACCCGCCTCGTCGCGGATCAGGCACATGTTGGTCAGCTCGCAGGCCTGCAGGGCGTGTTTGCTCATCCTACTTCCCCAGCGCTAGCTTGGACACCTCGTTGCGGACGGTGTCGATAAGCTCGGGCTTAGCGGTCGACGAGGTGACGATCCCGATGGTGGGATAGTCCCTCTTCACCGCCTGGACCAGCTGCGAGAGCTGGGAGCGGTTCAGCTTGTCGACCTTGGTGAGAACCGCCAGGACGGGCACGCTGTGGCCCGCGGCGAAGGCGATCATATCCGCGTCCGAGGAGAGGATGCCCCGCCGGGCGTCCACCACCAGCACCACACCCTTGAGGGTGCGGGCGGAGACCTGGAAGAAGTCGTCCATCAGCCGCTCGAAGTAGTCCCGCTGAGACTCGAAGCCGTAGCCGGGGCAGTCGCAGAGGTAGAAGCGCTCGTCGATGAGGGCGTAGTTGACCAGGCGGGTCTTGCCCGGGGTCGCCGAGGTCTTCATCAGGCTCTTCTGGCCCGTCAGCAGGTTGATGAGGGTCGACTTGCCGGCGTTGGAGCGGCCGACGAAGAGGACGGCAGGTCTATCGGAGCGAAAGTCCTTGGCCCCTGCCGCCGAGGTGACGAAGACCGCGCGGCGAAAGTCGGCCGTCATGCCTTCTTCTCCTCCTCGGTCTCCTCGACCTTGGTCAGCTCGCCGGTGCGCTGGCGCGCCTCGGCGGAGGTGGGATCCTCGGTGAAGACGTAGGGGAGGACCTCCATGACGGTGGAGACCTCCTTGATCTCCAGCTGAGAGGTGATCTCCTCGGGCAGCTCGCTGACGTCCTTGTCGTTCTCCTTGGGGACCAGGACCAGGCGGATGTGCTCGCGCACCGCCGCCAGAGTCTTCTCCCTGAGGCCGCCGATGGGCATGGAGTTGCCGCGCAGGTCGGTCTCACCGGTCATCGCCACATCGGCCTTGGCCGGGATCTGGGTGATGGCGGAGAGGATGGCGCAGGCGGTCGCCACACCGGCCGAGGGGCCATCCTTGGGCACCGCACCCTCGGGGAAGTGGATGTGGATGTCGTGCTTGTTGAACCACTTGGGGTCGATATTGAACTCGTGGCAGCTGGACCGGATGAAGGTCAGAGCGGCCCGGCAGGCCTCCTTCATGACGTCCTTGAGGTTGCCAGTCAGGAGCAGGTTGCCGTGGCCCTCGTAGGTGTTGACCTCGATCTTGAGGACCTCGCCGCCGTACTCGGTGTAGGCCAGGCCGTTGATGATGCCCACCTGGTCGCGGCGCGAGGACTCCATGTGGGTGAAGGGAGGCTTGAGGAGCATCTCCCGGACCACCTCGGGGGTGACATTGAGGCTGGGATGCGCCGCGGGATCCTCCAGGTAGAGGACCGCGAACTTGCGCATGATGGTGCCGATGCGGCGGCGCAGCTCGCGCACGCCCGCCTCGCGGGTGTAGCCCTCGATTAGAAGGTCCAGCGCCTCGTCGGTGAAGGTGACCATGCCGGGCTTGAGGCCGTTGGCCTTCTCCTCCAGCTTGACCAGGTGCTCGCGGGCGATGTGCATCTTCTCGTACTTGGTGTAGGTGTTGAGCTCGATCAGCTCGAGGCGGTCAGCCAGGGCTGTGGGGATCTGGGAGAGGTCGTTGGCGGTGCAGATAAAGAGGACGTTGGACAGGTCGAAGGGCATGTCCAGATAGTTGTCCTCGAAGAAGGCGTTCTGCTCGGGGTCCAGGACCTCCAGCAGGGCGGAGGCGGGGTCGCCGTGGTAGCCGCCGCCGTCGATCTTGTCGATCTCGTCCAGCAGGATGACGGGGTTATTCACCTCGGAGCGCAGCAGGGCGTTGATGATGCGGCCGGGCATCGAGCCGACGTAGGTGCGGCGGTGACCGCGGATCTCGGCCTCGTCGGAGATGCCGCCCAGCGCGATCTTTTGGAACTTGCGGTTCAGGGCGCGGGCGATGGAGATGGCCAGCGAGGTCTTACCGACTCCGGGAGGGCCATAGAGGCAGAGGATGGGAGCCTTGAGGTTGCGGGTCATGCCCTTGACGGCCAGATACTCGATGACGCGCTGCTTCTGGCGCACCAGGCCGTAGTGGTCCTCATCCAGGACCTCCTGGACCCGCTTGAGGTCCTCGTTATCGGTTGAGGACTTGAGCCAGGGCAGGCGGATGACCAGGTCGAGGTAGCTCTTGACCACGCTGGCCTCCTGGGAGCCGGCGGGCATGGTCTTCATGCGGTCGAGCTCCTCGCGGATGCGCTTCTGGACGAACTCGGGGTAGAGGTCCTTGTGCTCGGTCAGAGCCTTCTCGTAGCGGTCATCGGGGTCGTCGCCGTCGAACTCCTTGAGCATGCGGTGCAGCTCGCGCATCTTCGAGCGCAGGATGAACTCGGTCTGGTTCCGGTCCATCGCCTCGTTGACGGCCTGGTCGAGCTGGTAGTCGATCTTCTGGTCGAGGTTGAAGCGGCTCAGGTCGGTGACCAGCATCTTGATCCGGTCGACCGGGGAGACGCACTCCAGCATGCTCTGCTTGACAGTAGCAGAGGAGTTAATAAAGTTGGCAATATAGAAAGGCTGCACATTGACGGGAATATTCGACATATCGGGGAACTCGGGGAAGGTCGGATACTTCCGCTGGAGATTGCGGTAGGAGTTGATGAAGTTAGACAGGAAGGCCTGAGTGGTGGCAGGGTCGACCTGGATGTCGTTGCGCTTGGTCGCGGTGCAGGTGACCAGGCGCTGCTTGACGTCGAGATCGACGCCGTCCATGCTGACGATGACCAGACCCTGGACCTCAACCACGTAGGCGGTCTCGCTGCGGACGATGTTCTGGGCGCGGCAGAGGGTGCCGATGGTCTTGACGCCGGGGAGGATGATCTCGGTCAGGTCGGCGAAGGCGTCGTCCTTGAAGGCCTTGGCCCAGATGAACTCTCCGCTGTTATCGAGGCTGTCGAAGAGGCGCTTGCCATACTCGGAGGCCACGCGGATGGTACCGGTCAGACCGGGGAAAGCGACGTCCCGACTGTTGGGGAAGATCGAATAGTGCACGCCGGGGACGGGATCGCTCCCGCCGATGGGGGTGCAGGAAGACATACGGAAGACGCTGTCTCTTTGATCGTTCATGTAGTTTCCTCCTAGATGACAAAAGGCGCAGGCAGAGCCCGCGCCCGCGACTGCAGATGAGCACGGGCGGCTCATTAGCAGTCAATATAATAGAGTGCTAATCGTTACTGTCAAGCAGAACAGTGCGCAGTTTTTCGCTCTCTAGGCTGTCGATGATGCCCGCGAAGCGCACGTCGACCATCGCGGCCGCCTGCTCGTCGGTAGCGGTCTTGAACTCCTTGCGGAAGTTCTCGGCGATATTCTTGCGGACCTGGTCGTAGTCGATGCGGTTCTTCTCGCAGGCCTCGCGCACCTCGGCCTCGGTGGGGGCGGGCAGGTTGACGGCCTGGGCGATGGCGTGCTGAAGCGCGGCGGACTGCAGGCCGGAGATCAGGTTGCGGTAGACGTTATCGGAGTAGGTCTTCAGATCCATGTTGACCAGCTTGAGGTAGGTGTTCAGATCGAAGCCCTGGCCCTTGAGCATCTCCTCGTCCTGCTGGCGCTGGTGGTTGACCAGGGCCTCGCGCAGGCGGGGCTCATCCATAACGTACTTGGTGGTCTTGTTGCACTCGGTCAGGATCTTGGAGAGCTTGGCGTTCTCGTACTCCCTGACGAAGCGGGCGCTCAGGCGCTCGCGAATCTTGCCCTTGAGCTGCTCGAGGTTGTCCACGCCCTCGTACTCGGTCTGCAGGGTGGCCAGCTCGTCGTCGATGGCGGGCTCGACAACCTTCTTGACGGAGTTGATGCGGACCTCGAAGTGGACGGTCTTGCCGGCCACCTCATCGGGGTAGTTGTTGGGCATCTCGATATCGCAGGAGACGTTCTCGCCGACCTTGTGGCCGAGAAGCTTCTCGCTCAGGCCGGGGATGCTGCCAGCGGAGCCGACCTTGATGTCGAAGCCCTTCTCGCTGACCTCGGGGCGCTCGACGCCAGCGATGGAGCCGTGGATGTCGCAGTTGGCGGTGAAGCCGTTCTCGATGGGCTCATCGGTGGGAGTCAGGTCGCTCTCCTCGCTGGCCAGGCGCTTCAGCTCGTTCTCGACGTCCTCGTCGGTGACCTCCCTGCGGGTCACCTCGGTCTTCAGACCCTGATAGGTGCCCAGGGTCTCGACCACGGGCAGGAGGGGATAGGTGAAGATCACCGAGCCGTTCTCGCCGAAGGAGGCGGAGGGAACCGCTCCGGTGGGAACCTCAGCCTCGAGGATGAGGATGACAGCGGGATCGTAGAGGAAGGAGTGGAAGGCGCGATCCAGCAGACGGTGACCCAGACGGTCGTTGACCTGGTCAGCGGAGATACGGCGGCTCGCCAGCTCCAGGGGCGCCTTGCCCTTGCGGAAGCCGGGCACGGTCACCTCGGCCGCGAGCTCCTTGACGACGACGCTGTAGAGCTTGTCGCTCTCCTCCTTGGTGGTGTTGACGGTGATGACCAGATCGCCGTTCTTCCGCTCGATAGAATGAGTCATGATTGCGAATATCCTCCGATAAAAAAGGGGCACAATACACCCCTTTGGAATGCTAGGTAATGTTACTCTCAAACCCTCTTCTTTTCAATATATAAAGGCCATACGATAGACCCAAAAAGGGTCGAAGACTACAATATGGCCATCGTGAAGGGAGATGGATAGACCATGGACCTGAAGGAACTGCCGCAGTGGACCCGAAACCGCGCCCTCCGTCGCTGCGCTCATATCGCCCTCATCCTCCTAGTGGCGCTATCTGCCAGCGCGATCCTCTGTCTGACCCAGTGCTTCAGCTTCTCCCCGCTCTTCTCCGCCGACAACCTCTTCTGGACCGACGGGTCGATATATGCGGTCTTCGCCCGGATGATGGCGGAGGGGAAGGTTCCCTATGTCGATATCCTCGACATCAAGGGGCCGTACATGTACGGCTATTCCTACCTCGGCTATCTCATCCATCCCACATACGGCTACCTGGTCACGCAGATGTTCTCCACCGCCCTACTGCTCGCTCTCACCTACGAGACCCTGGACCTGGTCGGCTGCCGGGGCATCTACCGCTGGACGGCGATGGGCTTAATGACCCTCGGCACCTGCATCGCCATCGAGGGCAACAACGCCGACGACAGCTTCCTCTTTCTGATCGCCCTCTGCCTCTGGTGCCTGATCAGGGTCGGTCGGACCGATCGTGCAGGCCGCTCGGCTATCCTGGCCCTCCTCTGCGGCCTCGGCCTGGGCATCGAGTTTCTCACCCGCGCCAGCAACGCCATCATCCCGGGCGTGTGCGCCTGCCTGATGGTGGCCATTCCGGCCGAGCGTAAGCGTCTGAAGCAGACCCTAGCCATCGTCGGCGCCGGCGTGGCCGGCATCGCCATCGCCTGCGTCATCCCGATGGCCATCTATGCGGGCCTGGGCCACTTCGAGGCCTTCTGCGACTGGAACTTCGTCTACCCCTTCACCTACGTGGCGGGCCACATCGTCCGCGCGGAGAAGCTCTGGATCATCGTCCTGCTCACCCTGGCCCTGGTGGCGACCCTCGTGCCGGTCATCCTCCTGAGAAAGAACATGGAGCGCGACACCTTCATCGGCATGCTCGTCCTTCTAATACTGCAATATCTCGCCGGGGCTTCGACCTATCAGATCATCCGCCACCTGCGCGGTGCCTTCCCCGTCTACACCCTCGCTCTCGCAGTCTGCTTCACCGCCTGGAACCAGCGCCAGGCTGCGCGGATGTCGAACGAAGCTGAAAAGCTCATCGAGGAGACCCCCAAGGGTTCGCGCACCATAGAGGCTAAGCCTCAGAATCTCGCTAAGCCCAACAGACACCGCCTGCAGATGGTCTTCCTGACCCTCTCAGCCCTCGCCGTCCCCCTGGTCTACACCGCCTCCAGCCTGGTCTTCTATAGGACCGACATCCCGACCGGCTATCGCATCCAAAGGGAGCTGGCTCAGGTCGGACAGGCCATCCCCAGCGAGGACCGCGAGGCTGGCACGATCCTGGCGGTCGACATCAACCCCGGCATCTATGGAATCCTAAACACCGTGCCCGACTTTCCCGTCCCCGCCCTCCAGTCCTGGAACGAGACCTTCGTTCCCGACATCGAGCAGCGGGTCGTCGACTACGTGGAGGATGAGGCCTCCTGGGTCATCGTCCGAGACAGCGAGTACGAGCACAGCGAGATCACGCCGATCTATCGCCGGCCCGCCCTCTACGAGGCCCTCGAGGCCGGCTTCCAGATGAGGCTGGACCTCTCTCACCCCGGGGTCTACACCACCTGGGAGCGCATCTCCTAATCCAAGAGCTTGAAGTGGTCCCTGAGGGTCTGGCCGACCCCGTCCTCCCAGACGTCAGGGCAGATGCGGTTGGCGGCGGCCTTGACCTCATCCAGGGCGTTCCCCATCGCGGTCCCATCGAAGGTCGCGATCATCCTGAGGTCGTTTAGGGAATCGCCAAAGGTATGTACATTCTCTCTCTCAACCCCGAGAGCCTTCGCTAACCTGTCCAGGGCGAAGGCTTTGTCGACCTGGGGGTCGACAAACTCTAGGAAGTAGGGGGAGGAGCGCAGGATGCCGTATCGCGACTTCAGGTCGTCTCCCAGCTCCCGCTCCAGCTGCGCCGAGCGGTCGGGTGCGGCCATGACGATGACCTTGTCCAGCCGCTCCAGAGGATCCAGGGGCTCCTCCCTCAGGTTTCTGGCCCGCATCCGGCCGGTCTGGGTCTCAAAGTCGACTCCGGGTCCGTACTCGAGATAGCCGAGCTGGTCGCCGATGAAGGCATAGACCTCCACCCCGGGACTAGCGTAGCGCCGATACAGCTGGTCATACGCCTCACCCGCTAAACCCGAAGCGAAGATGGTATTTCCTTCAAAGTCGGCGATTCTGGCTCCGTTAGCCCCGATGGCGAAGAGGTTATCCTTCGGATGGATCGGCTTTAGCCTATCCACCAGAGTCCCCACCGACCGACCCGAGGCCAGGACGATAGCATCGCCCCTCTGGGCCGCTGCGCACAGGCAGCGAATATCCAGATCCGTCAGGGGTGAACCACGATACGAGAGGGTTCCATCGACATCGAAGGCAAAGATCTCCATAGGCCAGCTCCAGTCGGGGAGATTTTAGCAGACCGAAAAGGGGGTAGCAGCGCTACCCCCTCTCAGATTCAGGTGTGAGACTACTTGAGCTTGATGGGCTCGAGGTGCCAGATGTCCTCGTTGTACTGGCGGATGGTGCGGTCGGAGGAGAAGTAGCCGGAGTTGGCGATGTTGATAAGGCACATGCGGCTCCAGTTGCGGTGGTCGGCGTAGAGCGCCTCGATGTGCTTGGAGGCCTTGAGGTAGTCGGCGAAGTCCAGCAGGACGAAGAACTCGTCGCCGCGGTACATCAGGTCGTCGTAGATCATGCGGAAGCGGTTGGTGTTGGGATCGATGGAGCCGTCGATGAGGGCATCGACCGCCTGCTTGACGCGAGGATCGGAGTTGTAGACATCCCAGGGGTTGTAGCTGCCCTGATAGCGGATGCGGTCCAGCTCGTCGGCGTGCTTGCCGAAGATGACGCAGTTGTCATCGCCGACCAGCTCGGAGATCTCGACGTTGGCGCCATCCAGGGTGCCCAGGGTCACGGCGCCGTTCATCATGAACTTCATGTTGGAGGTGCCGCTGGCCTCCTTGCCGGCGGTGGAGATCTGCTCGGACACGTCGGAGGCGGGGATGGTGAACTCAGCGATCGAGACGGAGTAGTCCTCGAGGAAGACGATCTTCATGTACTTGGAGATCTCGGGATCGCTGTTGACCTTGCGGGCCAGGCAGTTGATCAGCTCGATGGTGTTCTTGGCCAGAGCATAGCTGGGCGCGGCCTTGGCGCCGAAGACGTAGGTCCTGGGGGTGATGCGGAAGCTGGGGTCAGCCTGCATCTTCTTGTAGAGGTGGATGATCCTCAAGACGTTCAGGATCTGCCTCTTGTAGGCGTGCAGACGCTTGATCTGGGTGTCGACGATCGAGTCGACGTCCAGGTCGATGCCGTTGTGCTCCTTGACGTAGGCGGCCAGGACCTTCTTGTTCTCGCGCTTGATGTTCCACAGCTCGTCCAGGACCTTCTCGTCATCCTTGTAGGCGAGCAGCTTCTTCAGGCCGTTCACGGGGTCGGTCAGGAACTCGTCGCCGATGGTCCGGCGCAGGAACGCGGTCAGGCGCGCGTTGGCCGCGACCAGGAAGCGGCGGTGCGAGATGCCGTTGGTCTTGTTGTTGAACTTCTCGGGGAAGAGGTTGTAGAAGTCGCGGAAGGTGTCGCGCTCGAGGATGGCGGTGTGAAGCGAGGCCACGCCGTTGACGGAGTAGGAGACGGTGACGGCCATGTTGCACATCCGGACCACGCCGTCGGAGATGATCGACATGTTGCGGATGGCCTGGTCGGGCAGATGGCGGTTGCGCATGTCCATGATGGCCCGGCGGTTGATCTCCTCAATCACCATGTAGACGCGGGGGCAGAGGTTGGCCAGGTAGCTGACCGGCCACTTCTCCAGAGCCTCCTGCATGACGGTGTGGTTGGTGAAGGCGAAGCACTTCTGGGCGATGGCGTAGGCCTCATCCCAGGAGAAGCCCTCCTCGTCGATCAGGATCCTGATCAGCTCGGGGATGGCGATGATGGGGTGGGAGTCGTTGAGGTGGAAGACCCAGTGCTCGGGCATGGTGTGCAGGTCGCCGAACATCTGCTTGTGCTTGCGGACGGCGGACTGGATGCCGGCCGAGGCGAGGAAGTACTCCTGGCGCAGGCGCAGCAGCTTGCCGGCCTCGGTGGAGTCATCGGGGTAGAGGCAGTGGGTGATGTCCTTGACGAACTGCAGGTAGCCGCCGAAGTCCTGAGCCGCGGGCAGCGAGGCATCGGAGGGCTCGGCGGACCAGAGCCTCAGGGTGTTTACCACGCCGTTGCGATAGCCGATCATGTCGACGTCGCAGGGCATCGCGGTCACGTGCAGGGCGTTGGAAGTGCGGTAGCGGATATAGCCGGTGTCGGGGTCGGTGTAGGCCTCGGCGTTGCCGTAGAACTTCACATCGACAGCCTGGGTGGGCTTGAGGGTCTCCCAGACGTAGCCCTTGGTCAGCCACAGGTCGGGGACCTCCTCCTGCCGGTCGTTGCGGATGGCCTGGCGGAAGAAGCCGTAGTCGTAGCGCAGGGTGTTGCCGTGTCCAGGCAGGCCCAGCGAGGCGATGGAGTCCATGAAGCAGGCGGCGAGACGGCCGAGACCGCCGTTGCCCAGACCCGCATCGTGCTCCTGGTCCAGGATGGTGTCCAGCGAGCGGCCGACCGCGGCCAGACCCTTCTGGGCCACGTCGTAGATGCCCAGGTTGATCAGGTTGCACCTGAGCAGGCGGCCGATGAGGAACTCCATGCTGAAGTAGATGAGCTGGCGGTTGCCATCCCTCTTGACGGCATCCTTGCAGCTCTTGCACTCGAAGTTGGCCTCCTCCTTGACCATCTGGCCGAGGATCTGGTAGCAGTCGAAGTCGGTGAGGTCCTTCACGTCGCGCGCGTACTGACCCAGAGCTCTCCTCTCGAACTCCTGGGCGAAGGACTTCTCGTTTTCAAACAGGTTTGCCAAAGCAATATCCCTCCAATAGCGGCAGAAAAAACATGGGTATTCTTCCCGCAGCTTAGGTGGATTATACCCTATTCCCCCGCCCCTAAAACAGGGTTAACACCGATAAGAAAGCGAGCTTTTCAGCCCTGGAGAAGCCCTTCGATGCCCTCTTGGATCGGTCTGCGCTCAGCAGAAAAGGCGCCCCTGTTCAGGAGCGCCTCAGAGGATCGCTGACGATCAG
>CALVYN010000006.1 GCA_944372245.1 uncultured Bacilli bacterium | reverse complement strand
GGGAATCGGCTCCTGACCCCCTCCAGCTGGAGGGGGTCAGATGTGAGCTCCATCCCACGGTTTTGAAATATAAAAAACGCGCCAAAAGCGACGGGTGACACCCGTCATCTAGGCGGAGACTCCAGGCACGGGAACCGGGGCGGGATTCCCCACGATGCCGATGAGGACCAGGGCGGCGATCAGCCACAGGACACCGACCACGGCATAGGGGATATAGGGGAAGAAGGACCGCTTCTCGTGCTTGCTGCGCCGCGTCTCGACGAACTCGCCATAGGTGCCACCGTTGCGCAGGCGATAGTAGCGCCCGACCGAGCCGAAGATGTAGGAGCCACCATAGATGACCGAGTCGAACCAGCCCATGCCGTCGCCGAAGGAGAAGAAGCAGGAGCAGAAGGCGATGCCGAATCCGGCAAAGCAGCCATCCGAGGCGAGGCGGAGGCTCCGATCGCCGCTGAGGAAGACCGCCAGGAAGACTCCTGCGGTTAACAGGAGGATGATCAGGCCCCTCAGCGCCAGCTGGCCGACAGCTGTCGCCAGGATTCGTTTCAGCAGTTTCATAGCTGAACTAATATGGTCGAGCGCCGGTCAATAGTCAACTGAAAAGACCTTTAAGAGCACACGTGTTTAAATCTAGACAGCAAAGTTGCTTCCTCAAAAGCAATAAAAAGACCCGAGAAAACTCGGGCCTTTCGATTGTCAGTTTGAGAGCTTACAGCGCGTAGCCGATGCCCATGACGCCGCTGCCGAGGTTGAAGACCTTGAGCATGCCGGTCTCCGCATCGTACTCGTACTGGTCAGCCCGCAGAGCGGTGTGCTGACCGCGCGAGTTGACAGCGTAGAAGCCGCAGGTCTCAGGATCGAGGCCGGCATCGACGGTCAGGTAGACGCTGTGGGTATGGAGGTAGAAGGAGGTATCCAGACCGCCGGCGCTGTTGACGAGGTTGATCATGTACTGCACCTCGCCGTCAGCCTCGGTGCGGCTCAGGGTCACCAGAGAGGTGTTGGCGGTGTCGCCCAGCAGCAGCAGAGGAGTCTCGCCGCGGTTGTCGATCAGGAAGCTCTGAGAGGTACCGTTGGCGTTGTAAACGGTACCGCGGATCAGACCCTTGTAGACGTAGCCGTTCTGCAGGTAGACGAACTTGGAGCCATCAGCCGCGATGCTGAGACGGACATTCAGGGTCTGATCGGTGGAGAAGCTGATGTACTCAGCCTCCTCGGAGAAGGTCATCATGTTGTTGCCGTACTCGTCGGTGCTGAAGCCGGTGATCTCGGGGGTCGAACGGTCGATGGTGAAGTTGACGGTCTTGGTCTGCGGGATCCTCTCACCGTCGCCGTCGGTGGCCATCAGGTCGTAGTGGAAGACCAGCTGGTACTGACCCTCGGGCAGGAGCGCGCCACTGCTGTCCCTGAGGGAGACGACGGCGCCGGCCATGGGGGCGTAGTAGCCCGCCTCGAGCGCGCTCTGGGTGGGCAGAGAGCGCATCAGATGGGTGCCGAAGCTGCCAGTGGAGGCGGTGATATCGGCATCCATGTTGGGGAAACCGCGCATGTTGGACGTGGAGATGACCTTCGACTCGGCGGCCGAGGAGGTGGGCAGCTGGACCAGATCGACGGTGGCGCGGTTGATGTCGCGCTGGACGAACTGCTGGATCAGCAGCTGGTCGCTCTGGCCCTCGACGCCCGCCACCACGCCGGCGGAGTAAGCGCCGTAGGAGGCGTTATAACCGAGCTTCTGAGCGCCGTAGGCGGAGACGGGAGCCGCACCGATCCAGCTCTGGGCCAGGACGGTCATACCGGCCTCGGTCAGCGAGGTGGCGGAGCTGTCATTCAGACCGGAGATACCGTAGATGTGCGAGCCAAAGTCGGCGTAGGCGTTCTCGAAGTTAACGTAGCTCTTGGCGAAGCCGTTGACCAGGTCGGAGGTCCGGATGCTGCCCATGTCGGTCCTCTCGAAGTCGAAGGGCTCAGTGGCATCGGCCGCGCCGTAGTCGCCATAGAAGGCGATATAGGGCACCGACAGCTGGCCGTCGACCGCCAGCTGGCTGGAGCTGTAGTCGGTACCGACGGGAGTCAGGGTGATATAGCCCTCGAGGGTGGTGCCGGAGGGATAGTAGGCGTTGACATAGTTGTTGATGTAGACGGAGACGGGGTTGGAGGAATCCTCAGACAGATCGATCTGTCCGAGGTCGATATCCTTGGTGCTGTTGGCCTCGACGGTGACCTTGTCGAGGAGAATCTCACCGACCTGATAGAGGTTGTTGCTCTTCATGTAGGTGGTTGTGTAGCCAGCGGTGTAGATCTCCTTAGCCTCGGGAGTGAAGTTGCTCCAGGTCGTAGAATCGAGGGGAATCATCATCTCGGGCAGAGCAACATACATCTTCACCTCATAGGTGACAGCCTCATCGCCCTCGTTGTGGGCGTGGATGATGTGCTGGGAGAAGTCCAGAGGCTCGCTGGACGCATCGACGCCGGTCCCGAAGCTGATCTTGTTGGTCAGCTGCTTGGAGACGGAAGCGCTGGTGACGTTGCCATCCTCGCCGACGGTGACATTGCCGTCGCCGCCATCGGTGTAACCGGTGTCGAGCCAGACCTCGCTGTTGAGGGCCTTGTGCAGGTTGATCTGGCCAGCGCCCTGGGTCTTGGGAGAAGCGTAGTTGTAGTCGACCGCATCCGCCGCCTCGCGCGCGGAGTCGACGACGTTGCCGCCCTCGTCGACATACTGACCATCTCCATTGACGACAGGCAGATTGTTAGCGGCACTTACATCGGCGGGATCCCTGAGAATATCCGCAGTCGACATCGCGCGGGCCATCAGCTGATTCTTGTATTCGGTCAGGCTCTGAGCGGACTCGTCGTGCTCGCCCATGAGCAGGGCCATGGCGCCAGTGAGGTTAGGGGTCGCCATCGAGGTGCCGGACATCTCGGAGTAGCCGCCGTTGACCGCGCCCATGATCTGGGTGCCAGGGGCGGTGATGTCAGGCTTGAGGCGCATGTCGGAGGTCAGACCATCGGTCGAGAACTCGGAGATGGTGCCGACCAGACTGTTGTCCTCGAGGATCGAGTTGTAGACCAGCTTACCGCTCTGGTTATCCTTGTTGAAGTAGACGCCATCGCCTCTGGAGGCCAGCAGGACAGGGATGGTGGGGGTGAAGGAACCGAAGCTCATGGACATCTGCTCGGAGGTGTTGTTGATGACCAGCAGAGCCGCCGCGCCGTTGGCCTGGGCGGTCTTGGCCATCGCCTCGAAGGTGACGCCACCGCCGCGCCAGATGACGGCGACCTTGCCGCGCACGTCGACACCCTCATAGTCCTCGGGGGTACCGTTGTTGTTCACGCGGCCGACGACCTGGTACTCCAGGCTGTCGCCGGAGCCATCGACCAGGCCGGCCAGGGTCACGCCGGTGACCTGGTCGGCGGGCTCGATCTGAGCGGTCTCGACACTGTCGACGGTCCAGAAGTAGTGGTAGGCCTTGTCCAGGGTGGAGGACGCGATGACGTTGGCGGAATCCAGCAGGGCGTAGCTGCCCAGCTGAGAGGTCTCGACCACGTCGGCGGAGACGTAGTTGGCATAGATGCCAGCCAGCTCGCCGCGACCGTCGTTGCCGGCCGCGACGTTGACGATCACGCCGTGGTTCTGCAGATTCTGGATGGTGGAGTACTCGATCTCGGAGTTGTAGTCGTTGTAGCCGGGGTAGTCGATGAAGGCGGAACCCAGCGAGAGGTTGACCACATCCAGACCGAGGATGTAGGCATCCTCGAGCGCGTTGAGGATGCTGACGGAGGAGGCGCCACCCTCCATGTCGGAGAAGACCTTCATGATGGCCAGCTGGGAGTTGGGGGCCATACCCTGGTAGGCCAGGCCGTTGCCCGCGGCCAGCGAGGCGACGTGGGTGCCGTGCTCGTTGCCGGACTTGGGCTGGACGTTGTTGTCGTTATCCGCGTAGTCGTAGGTGTAGATGATCTTGGAGTTGACGTACTTGGCATCGGTGCCGTGGAAGCCCGCGGTGGCCTTGGCGGTCTCGATGTCGGACTGGTCGTAGGAGGTCGCGCCCAGCTCGTCGGCAGTCAGGGGACGGAAGGCCTCATAGCCGCGGGAATCGGTGCTGGTGGCGATCTGGTCGTAGAACAGACCGGTATCGAGGATACCGATCTTGATGCCCTTACCAGCATTGGCGTACTCGCTGTAGTCGGTGTGGATCGTCTCCTGGGTGAAGTTGGCGTGCTCCAGCTCGGCGGGGTCGGTCACGACCCTCTCGGACACCTCGACCTGAGGATAGGCGTAGGTGACATTGGGACCCACGGTCAGACCGGGGACGGAATCCAGGATTCGAGCCTCCTCAGCGGTCAGCAGCAGCGAACCGCCGGTCAACGCATGGCTGTAGGTGGTGTCGAACTCGACCTGGCGGCCGAGAACGGTGGCCACGGTGCTCTGCAGGCGATTCAGGTCGCCGCTGTTATCGTCCAACTGGACGATATAGGTGCGCTCGGTCTGGCTGGCCAGGATGCCAGCAGCGGTCTTGTTCTCGACCGCCTGCGAGATGCCTAGACCAGAAAACAGCGCAATAAGAGCGATGACGCTTTTACTCTTTCCTATCATAAAAAACCTCCACGTTCCCTTTGCTTAGAAACGGAGAAAGAATAGACCCGATATATGCTTCTGTCAATCGGAGAAAATGCCCGGTGCGAGGGATGCCTGCATGGTCGCGCGCACGTATAAATATAGTGAAATGAGCGCGTGCACGGGTGGCTCTCAAAGATGATTAGGAGAGCGATTTTTCCACCTTTGCAGGTCGCGAAGGCTGGTATATAATCCGGCGGTGTTCTTAGTGAAAGGAATTGTTTTATGCGTAAAAAGATTTTGAGCATAGCGCTGGTCGGCCTGATCGGTCTGGTCGGCTGCACCACCCATCCTGGAACCAGTTCGAGCAGCGACACCTCCTCCACGACCCCCGTCTCCTCGACCGACTCTTCCTCCTCGTCTTCGTCCTCCTCGAGCTACGTCGATCCCGACGGGATCATCAACGTCCACTTCGAGGCGGGCGACCACGTAACCCTCACCCCCTCGAGCGGCTTCACCGATGTGCCCAACAGCGAGGGCTACTACAACTTCAACGTGAAGCTGGATGAGGGCTACACCCTGGTCAGCCTGACGGCGACTGGCGACCGCACCGGTGCCAGCTACGCCGTGGCGGGCAGCGGTTCAGCCTACAACATCGTCATGCACACCGAGGGTGAGCAGGCCGAGGATGTGACCATCACCGCGACTGCGGCTGAGGCTGTCTCCACCGCCGTTCCCGACGAGGCGGTGGCCGGCGTGCTCGATGCGGCCAGCTCCAACAAGGTCCTGACCTACACCATGGTCGACATCATGACCGACCTGGGTGGCGGCTTCAACACCACCAACACCTCCAGCTACGGCGACGATGTGGCGATCCGCGAGATCAACGGTGCGATGTATGGAAGCAACGTCTTCGTCAAGGATGAGAATGGCAACATCGCTATGCCCAGCCTCGGAATCGACAACGAGGAGGTCCTCGACGCAAACCTCTTCTCCGGCAACCCCTCAACCGCCGCCTGGGACTCCACCTCTGGACTCTTCTACTGCACCAACCCCATCTCCCACCTGATGCGCGAGAGGTCTGCGGACGGCTCCAGCTTGACTGCGGTCGATGGCGAGCTTCTCAAGGAGCGCTTCTACTTCACCTCCACCACCGAGGATGACCTGACCACCTACCACCTGAATCTCAAGCCTGAGCTCTATACCGACAGCTACATGGTCGGCTGGTTCGCACCTCTGCTCAACATCGCCGATATGGCCCTCGGCTCGATCGTCTCCGGCGTCGATACCATCACCGACCTCTCGCTCACCCTCAACACCGACTATCAGGTCACCACCATCAACGTCTCCTTCACCGGCACCACCGAATACATGAGCGCCGACCACCCCAGCAGCGTCACCTACCAGTTCACCAACTTCGAGTCTGTCGAGGATGTGGCCGATCCCTATACCCCCAAGACCGACGAGTCCTCCAAGGACATGCTGACCGGCGCCGCTGGCAAGCTGGTCAGCCAGCTGGCCTCCGGCGCTTCCTACACCCTGACCGTGGACCCCGTCGAACAGCAGATCGAGGGCCGCACCGGCATAGGCTTCGATGGTCTGCCCAACGGTATCACCTACTCCGATAAGGCCGCTCAGGGCGGTACCATCTACGCCTTCGATAACTACGTGATCTCCGATCAGCTCGCCCCCACCTCCAACAGCTATGACCACGCTACCGGCAAATACCTCGACTCCACCGAGGGTACCTATGCGGCTGTCCTGAACCGCGAGGCTGACACCGTCGCCATGTACAACCTGACCACGGAGGATGTCGTCTCCGACAACACCTACCTGTCCGATGACCAGATGTACGACTTCTTCTCCGGCACCCCCGTCGCGCTGACCGCCGACTCCTTCGACCTCGAGCTCGGCGCTATCGACTACCACTTCTTCACCGCCAACGGCGATGGCACCTACACCTTCAGCGTGGATCACACCGACCTGACCTGGAACACCATGGACCCTGCGATCCTCAGCTCCATCTGCAGCCCTCTGGACTACATCCTAGGCGACAGCTCCGCCATGTGGGCCTCCTCCTCCAACTCCAACCACTTCGCGGCCTACCCCGGCGTCACCGAGCTGACCTATGACTTCTCCAAGGCTGAGGCTGGCGAGATCGGCATCAGCGTCGTCCTCTACTACAACTACTTCCTCGGCAAAGCCGCCTACGAGGTCGAGGTCGACTACACCATCTCCAACATCGGCACCACCACCCGCGAGACCATCTCCGATGCGGCCAAGGCTGACCTGACCGCGCTGGAGGCCTATCTGGCGGCTTAAGTTCCTCCAACGATCGTTCACAGATTGAAAGCGGGCACCCTTCGGGGTGCCCTTTTCATTGGAAAACGCCATAAAGCCTTATAATACCCGCGCTCAACGGAGGTTTTACCATGGAGAAAAAGAGGGTCATCCTGACCGGAGATCGCCCCACCGGCAAACTTCACATCGGCCACTACGCTGGCTCTTTGAAGAATCGCGTCAAGCTGATGGAAGAGGGCAACTACGACGAGTTCTACGTCTTCATCGCCGACTGCCAGGCGCTGACTGACAACGTGGGCAAGCCTCAGAAGATCGAGGACTCCGTGGTGGACGTGGCGCTGGACTACCTGGCCATCGGCCTCGACCCCGCGCGGGTCACCCTCTTCATCCAGTCCCAGGTCCCCCAGATGGCGGAGATGGCGCTCTATCTGGCCAACTTCGTCACCGTCGCGACTTTAGAGCGCAACCCGACCCTGAAGGAGGAGATCAAGGCGCGCGGCATGGACGCCTCCCTGCCCGTGGGCTTCTTCACCTATCCCGTCTCCCAGGCCGCCGACATTGCCTGCTTCGACACGACCCTGGTCCCCGCCGGCGAGGACCAGTCGCCGATGGTCGAGCAGTGCCGCGAGATCGTCCGCCGGGTCAACGCCATCTACGGCAGCCCCGAGCATCCCATCCTGGTCGAGCCCGAGATCCTGGTGCCCAAGCAGGAGTTCTGCCGGCGCCTGCCCGGCACCGACGGCCGCGCCAAGATGTCCAAGTCCCTGAACAACTGCATCTACCTCTCCGACTCCTCCAAGGAGGTCCACGACAAGGTCTTCTCGATGTTCACCGACCCCACCCACCTGAGAAAGGACGATCCCGGCCACACCGAGAACAACCCCGTCTTCATCTACCTAGCCGCCTTCTGCACCGACGAGGACTTCGCCAGGTATCTGCCCCAGTATCGCAACCTCGACGAGATGAAGGCCCACTACGAGCGCGGCGGTCTGGGCGACGTCACCTGCAAGAAGTTCCTCTTCCAGGTCCTGGAGGGCATCCTCGCTCCCATCCGCGAGCGCCGCGCCTACTGGGAGAACCATCTGGACGAGGTCTTCACCATCCTCAACGAGGGCTGCAAGCGGGCCGAGAGGAAGGCCGCCGGGGTCATGGACCGCCTCAAGTCCGCCCTCAAGGTCGACTATCTGACCAACGAGGCCTACAAGGCCGCCCAGAGGGCTCGGTACGAGAGGAAGGATTAAGTACCTCTAACTAGTATTAGAGATTGTTAGATTCAAAAAGCCCGAGGTTCTCTCGGGCTTTTCTGATGCTTTCGACTCTATTCAGTCCTCAGGCACAGGACCGGATCCTTGCGCCCGGCCATGCGGGCCGGGATGAGGCCGGCGACGAAGGTGAGGAGGGCGGAGATGGCGATGAGGATGAGGCCGTGGAGGGGGTTGAGGCTGGCGATGGCCCCGAGCTCATAGCCGGCGAAGATGCTGTTGAGGATGACGTTGATGGGAATCGAGAGGAGGTAGGTGCAGAGCACGCCGAGGACGCCGGCCAGGATGCCGATGGAGACCGACTCCATGATGAAGAGGCGCGCGACATCCTTCTTGCGGGCACCGACCGAGCGCAGGGTGCCGATCTCCTTGGTCCGCTCGATGACTGAGACGTAGATGATGATGCCGATCATGACGGAGGAGACGACCATCGAGATTGAGGCGAAGACGATCAGGATGGTCGAGATCACGTCGATGATCGTCCCGACCGCGACCGTGATCGTGCCGGCCACGTCGGTATAGATGATCTGGTCGGCCTCGTCCTTACCCACGTTGTAGGCATCCAGGTAGGCCAGGATCTCATCCTTGGCGTCGAAGCCGACGGGATAGATGGTGATCGAGGAGACCTCGGAGTCGGTGCCGACCTCGCCGCGCTCAGCCATGATGGTCGACTCGTCGACCTGAGAGAAGGCGTCGAAGATCGAGTAGTTGGAGAGGAGGAAGCCACGGGAGGCCAGGTCAGCCAGAGCTGCGGAGGTATCGCCGCCGTTCAGGTTCGAGATGATCTCTCTAGCCTCCTCATCGGTCAGAGCGCCGAGGTCGATCATGGTGCGCGCACCGCAGTCCTGGGCGATCTGAGAGTTCTCCGCCTCATGGGCCACCTTCTCCGAGAGGGGCGAGGTGTAGTAGATACCGTCGCTCAGGATGCCCAGGGTGGTGGAGGGCTTGGGACGAAGGATGCCGACCACGTGCAGGTCGGTGGCCCTGTCGTCACCGGCGACACCTTCGCGGTTGCCGTACTCGTAGAGGTTGCGCATCTCGACACTGTTGTCCCTGGGCCGCTCGTAGGAGCGCATCTCGGTGACGGGATTGATATCCACGCCCGCCGCCTGCAGCTGGGTGAAGATGGTGGCGAGGCAGTCATCCCAGCTCAGAGTGCCGCTAGTGAACTGGCGCAGGGTACTCAGGGCCGGAATCAGGCTCGCCGCATCGAAGTCGGGAGCGACCTGAACGAAGAGGGAGAGGATCTGCTGGGCGATCTCTAGGAGCTCATCGGTGCTCATCTGGGAGGCGTCGACCAGCTGGGAGAGAAGGGTGATGAAGGTGTAGTAGTCGTCGGGATTGAGGAGCGCCAGACCGCGAACATCGCCGTTGACCTCATCGCTCACCGCATAGAAGTCATCGTTGTCGAAGAGGCGGTAAGTCTTCGAGGAGATATCCTCGAAGGTCAGGTCGGTGATGGTCCCCGCGGGGAAGGAGTCGGAGTCGTAGCCCAATCCCGCCAGGGTATCGGCCGAGATCGAGTTGTATGAGTCCACCACGATCAGCAGCCCCGTCTCATCCTGAGGATACTCACCTGCCACCAAGTCGTACTGAGACATGATGAAGTCCTCATCGCCGGGCAGCTCCTGCCAGGAGGAACCGCCCATCAGAGACGCCAGCATGCCGCTGCTGGGCACGGTGTCGATGGCGCAGTATCCGCCGTCACCATCGCTGGTCACGACGTTGGCCGCGGTCGAATAGGAGAGCTTGATCGAGTTGTAGAGGTCGGGATCGAGGCCGCTCAGATAGGTGTCATAGTACTCGGGTGTCAGATTATTGACGTGGAAATAAGACGAGATTTCAGGGGTGACGTGGACGATACCATCCTCGGGATACTCAGTCAGGTCGCGGTCGGGGAAGGCATCCGAGACCAGGCTGATGGTCTGGGAGGAGATGGTGATGGGGAACTGGGCTAGAGACTCGCTCTCCATCCGGTTGATGTAGTGGGTAAAGCCGTTAGAGACCGCCAGGACCAGACCGACGCCGATGATGCCGAAGGAGGAGGCGATCGCCGTCAGGATCGTGCGTCCCTTCTTGGTTAGAAGGTTTCTCACCGACATGGAGAAGGCGGTCCAGAAGGTCATGCGGGAGCGCTTCTCCCCGCGCTGGTCGCCCGGTTCGCCCTGATCGATGTCGGGGATGGAGACGTCGGCGATGTAGACCGGCTCCTCCTTCGCGGGGAGCGGGCGAGCCGCCAGGGCCACGCGCGTCCGGCGCGAGGCGCCGCCCCGGCGGGCCAGGGCCGACTGGAAGCGAGCGCTCTTGAGCTGGGTGGGCAGGTCGCTGCTGTTGGGCGCATCGGAGATGACCAGACCGTCCTTCATGGAGATGATTCTGTCGGAGTAGCGAAGAGCCAGCTCGCGGTTGTGGGTGACCATCACCACCAGGCGCTTCTTCGACAGAGACTTCAGGATATCCATGACCTGGACCGAGGTCACGGAGTCGAGGGCGCCGGTGGGCTCATCGGCCAGGATGATCGAGGGGTTGTTGATGATGGCGCGGGCGATGGCGATGCGCTGCTGCTGGCCGCCGGAGAGCTGGTTGGGGTGCTTCTTCCCCTGGTCCTTGAGACCGACGACGGCCAGAGCCCGCAGGGCTCGCTCCTTCTTGGAGCGGCGGGAGAAGCCGGCCAGGGTCAGAGGCAGGGCAACGTTCTCCCAGATGGTGAGGTGAGGAATCAGGTTGTAGGACTGGAAGACCATACCGACCTTCTTGTTGCGGTAGTCGTCCCACATCCGGTCGCTGAACTTGGAGGTCGAGATACCGTCGACGATCAGGTCGCCCAAGGTGTACCGATCGAGGCCGGAGACGATGTTAAGAAGGGTGGTCTTGCCGCAGCCGGAGGGACCGAGGATCGAGATGAAACCCGTATCCGGCAGGCTGAGCGAGATGCCCTTCAACGCGTGGACGCTCGATTCGCGATCGAGCTGATACTCCTTGGTGATATTCCTAAGTTCGAGCACGGGAAAACCTCCATCGATGCCTTCGAGCCGCCCTGATAGCTGGAAACTCTTTTGCAAGCTGAATAATTATAGGAATACGAGAGTGACATTTTTCGGTTGTGAGATAAAGGATAAAGGTTGAGTCAAGCGACCAGAAATAAATATCCGCCGCCGCTCGCGATCGGGAGCTGTCCCTGCGCTGCCGAGCTGTATCGTAACTTACGTTGTTAAGTGATAGCCTCCCCTCATATCACTTTTGAAAACCCATACCATCACAAAAATATCTCACGTGCGGGCCCTTCCGCCTCAGATCGAATGCCTTCAGGGACAATTGGGGTATAAATCCGTGTATACGGATTTTTTCACGAGCGGGCGAGAGCGCGATACCACCGGTTCACAACATGAAAAAATGCTGTGAAATCGCTTGCTTAGACCTCTTTCTATAAGAGTAAAATCTCCTCGAGACGAGAATGTTTTTTAACTCGTCCTTACCCAATGTGAGGAGCGACCATGAACGAGGACTTAATCAGGAAGATCGAGGCGGCCTTCACCGCCCGCTTCGGCAGCTTGGACGGCGCCAAGCTCTACTTTGCACCAGGACGCGTGAACCTGATCGGAGAGCACATCGACTACTCCGGCGGCTACGTCTTCCCCTGCGCGCTGACCATCGGCAGCTACTGCATCGCCAAGCCCAGAGCGGATAGGAAGCTGCGCTTCTACTCCATCAACATCCCCAAGGCGGACGTAATCGAGACCAGCCTGGACGATCTCCACCCCCTGATGGAGAAGGGCATGTGGACCGCCTATCCCAAGGGCGTCATCTGGGCCATGGCCCAGGCCGGCTATGCCTGCACCAAGGGTCTCGACGTGGTCTACGGCGGCGATGTGCCCAATGGCTCGGGCCTCTCCTCCTCCGCCTCCCTCGAGGTCGTGACCGCCATCATGCTGAGAGACCTCAACGGCTTCGATGAGGCGAAGCTCAACAACATCGAGCTGGCCAAGATCGGCAACGTGGCCGAGAACAGGTACCTGGGCGCCAACACCGGCATCCTCGACCAGTTCGCCTCGGCCATGGGAAGGAAGGATTCGGCCATCCTGCTCAACTGCGGCACCATGGAGTACGAGTACGCGCCCATCTCCATGCGGGGCAAGCGGATCGTGGTGACCAACTCCAACAAGCCCCACTCCCTGGTCAACAGCCAGTACAACACCCGCCGCGCCCAGTCCGATGCGGCCAGGGATGCCCTGAAGAAGGTCATCCCCGGGATGGTCAACCTCTGCGACATCGACCTTAAAACTTTCTATGAGCACGCCGATGTCATCACCGACAAGGTCATCTTCAAGCGGGCCAAGCACGCCATCTCCGAGAACCAGCGCACCATCGACTCGCTCAAGGCCCTGAAGGCCGGCGATCTCAACCGCTTCGGCGACCTGATCAACGAGGCCGGCGAGAGCATCCGCTACGACTACGAGGCCACCTGCGAGGAGACCGACCTGCTGGTCGACGCCGCCCGCATCCAGCCCGGCGTCCTCTGCTCGCGCCAGACCGGCGGCGGCTGGGGCGGCTGCACCGTCTCCATCGTCGACGACGAGAACATCAAGGACTTCATGGCCAACGTCCAGCGCATCTACTCGGCCCGCTCGCACTACCACGCCACCTTCTACGTCGTCGACGTGGGCAACGGCCCCGAGATCATCAAGCAGTACTAGAGGGGTGAGGGCAGAGTCATGGATATCAATGTCTCAATCAAGAAGCTGGTCACCTACGCGCTCGAGCGCGAGCTGATCAAGCCCGAGGATGCCATCTTCTGCACCAACTCCATCCTCCATATCCTCAAGCTCGACGAGTACGTCGAGCCGGCGGAGACCTTCAAGGATGTCGACCTGGAGAGCACACTCAAGGAGATCCTCGACTGGGCCTACGAGAAGGGGCTGATGGCGGAGAACTCCGTCGTCTATCGCGACCTGTTTGACACCCAGCTGATGGGCGTCTTCACCGACCGCCCCTCCAACGTCATCGCCCGCTTCCGCCAGACCTATGAGAGCAAGTCGCCCTGGGCGGCGACCGACGCCTTCTACCGCTTCTGCCGCGACAACGACTACATCCGCACCTACCGCGTGAAGAAGGACCTCAAGTGGGTCACCTCCACCCCCTATGGAGACCTGGATATCACCATCAACCTCTCCAAGCCCGAGAAGGACCCCAAGGCCATCGCTGCGGCCAAGCTCCTGAAGCAGTCCTCCTATCCCAAGTGCCAGCTCTGCCCCACCAACGAGGGCTACGCCGGCCGGCTGAACCACCCCGCGAGGGAGAACATCAGGATCATCCCCATCACCCTCGGCGGCAAGCAGTACTTCTTCCAGTACTCCCCCTACTCCTACTTCAACGAGCACTGCATCGTCTTCAACCAGGAGCACATCCCGATGGTCATCGACCACGACTGCTTCGTCCACCTGCTGGAGTTCACCCAGCAGTTCCCCCACTACATCCTAGGCTCCAACGCCGACCTGCCCATCGTCGGCGGCTCGATTCTGACCCACGACCACTATCAGGGCGGCTCCTACATCTTCCCGATGTTCAGGGCCCCCGTCTATCAGGACATCGTCTTCAAGGGCTTTGAGGACGTCAAGGCCGGCCATGTGCGCTGGCCCCTGTCAGACATCAGAATCCAGTCCAAGGATCCCGCCCGCCTGGTCGCCCTGGCAGACAGGATCCTCGCCGCCTGGCGCGGCTACACCGACGAGGCGGCCACCATCCTGGCCAACACCGCCGGCGAGCCCCACAACACCATCACCCCCATCGCTCACCGCATCGGTGCTCAGGCGCGCAGCTACGATGGCGAGTACGCCCTCGAGCTGGTTCTGCGCAACAACCTGACCACCGAGGAGTTCCCCATGGGCCTGTATCATCCCCACCAGGATCTCTGGCACATCAAGAAGGAGAACATCGGCCTGATTGAGGTCATGGGTCTGGCCGTCCTACCCTCCCGCCTCAACAGCGAGCTGGCCAGGCTGGAGGAGATGCTGGTCAAAGGCGAGGACCCCGCCAGCGACCCGCTGACCGAGAAGCACGCCGAGTGGGCTAAGAGCATCGTGGCTCGCCACCCCGAGCTGAACGCCTCCAACGTCAAGGCCATCGTCGAGGAGGAGACCGGCAAGGTCTTCGCCCGCTGCCTCGAGGATGCCGGCGTCTACAAGCAGACCCCCGAGGGCGATGCCGCCTTCAACCGCTTCATCGACTACGTGAATCAGCTATAAATCAGATTTGATCCAAGAAAGAAAGGCCACCATAAAGGCGGTCTTTTTTAATGTTTAACGGCATAATCAAGGCTTTACAAACTGAAAGTAAAATAAAAGGTTGTTTAATTATCAGGATGTCTCACAACGCACCCCAAACTATTGAATGGACACAAAAACACCGCCCTTTCAGGCGGTGCCTCGAGCGAATCGACCCTAGTTGCGATCGCTCATGAGCAGGATGGGGATGAGGCGGATGAGGAGCATGACGAAGTCGCTCATGAGGGTGTAGGCGCAGTAGATAGCCAGGTTGTTGGTGCCGTTGATGAAGCCACCCTGACCAAGGCGCTTCAGCTGGTTGATGTCGGCCATGGTCTCCAGCATGATGACGCCGAAGAAGACGAATTCGGTGATCCAGTAGATGGCCTCGTTGAAGATGAAGAGGTTGATCATCGTCAGAGCCAGGATGCCCAGAAGGAGGAAGGGAATCATGTAGTAGACCTTCCAGGCGTTCTTGAACAGGATGCCGAAGAGGCCCATGAGCGCCATCACGCCAGCGGTGATGCCGAAGGCGACACCGACGATCCTGGACGCCTCCGTGGGATCGGTGTAGCCCGCCGCCACCACGATGGTGGAGGAGAGGGCGAAGCCCCAGCAGACCGCATCGAGGAAGAAGCAGACATCGACCAGGAGGCTCCGCTTATTGAACGCCTTCCAGCCGATGATCACGGAGAAGACCAGCAGTCCGATGTAGCCGATCACCATGCCGATCATGGAACCGGTGTAGAGGTCAGCACCCGCGGCCTCCAAGATCATGGGATAGCCGAAGCCGACCGCGGCGACGATGCCGAGACCCAGGGCCAGATAGAGGAAGGTCAGGCCGTAGGGGATGGCTAGAACCTTGGCCTTCTCACCGAGCGGCTCCTTCTCGTAGCGCCCCTCGGGCGCATTATAGGTTGTCATTTTTACCCCCTTTCATGCAGCAGCGCTGCATCGACGATTACTTTATAGAAGCGAATCTGACAAAAGTTAACAGGGGGGATAGAAATTAAAGAGTAAATAAAGTTGGTCGCAAGGTCCGATAAAAAAGAGAGGCACCTGCGGGTGCCTCTCTCGAAACGGGGTCGAATGCTAGTAGATGAAGATGCCGGAGGACCTGGAGTTGACGGTGTGGTTGTCGATGGTCACCGCCCCGGTGGAGTAGTTCTGAATGGCCAGGTAGGTCTTGCCGTCGGGCAGCGCCAGCTTGATGCTGATGACGTAGTCGTTGGGCTCGACGTTGCAGGTGTAGATGCCCTCGACGCCCTCAGCGCCGTTGGCGCCGAAGTCCTCGTAGGTAAGCTCGCGGCCCAGCGAGGCGGCGATGCCCTCGGAGGCGGCCACGCGCTCGCTCAGCATGCGACGGAAGTCGGACTCCATGGTGCTGTGCTCATTAAGGAGGTTCCAGTCGATGGCGTTGATCTCATCCGACAGGTTGTAGGAGTTGTGAGAGTAGTAGATACCGGGGACATAGGGATCCTCGAAGTAGCCGGGGTTGACCTGGTTGTACTTGGTGTCGGTGAAGCTCTTGCTGCGGCCGAAGTCCTGACCAATCTGGAAGAAGGCAGGTGAGAGGGCCGACAGGACGGTGGAGTTGGCCATGCGAGCCATATCCTCGACCTCGCCGCGGTTCGCCTCGGGGGTGGACATGGTCAGCTTGTCCCAGAGCATCAGGTTGTCGTGGCACTCGGTGTAGCAGATCGAGGCTCCAATGCCATCGTGAGCGGACTGGTTGTAGATGGGACGGCCGTCGATGTGATAGCCCAGGGTACCGGTCTGACCGTAGTAGATCTTGCTCTTGTCGTACTGCATGTCGCCCAGGTTCTGGGTGCCTAGAATCGCCTGCTGGACATAGCCCAGATCCTTGGTGACCCAGCTGGCATCGCCGGACTGCTGGCCCTTGATGGCGTCGCGGACATCGTCGTTGAAGCTGCCGACCCAGTCCTCACCCATGTAGTTGAGGCTGCCCTGGTAGGCCATATCGGCGGTGCCCAGACCGGTCGAGGGATCGGTGCCGTCATTGAACATCTGCCAGCCTTCACCGTAGACCAGGATGTTGGGGTTGATCTCGTCCAGCGCCTGCCTGACGGCCTTCATGGTCTTGACGTCGAGGATGCCCATCAGGTCGAAGCGGAAGCCGGAGATGTGGTACTCCTTCGCCCACATGGTGACCGAGTCGACGATGAACTGGCGCACCATCGAGCGCTGCGCGGCGACGTCGACACCGGCGCCGGAGACGGAGACATCTCTGAAGTAGTAGCCGGGGAAGACCTGCTCGAAGGAGCTGCCGGACTGGCTGGGCATGTGGTTGTAGACCACATCCATGACCACGCCGACACCGGCGTTGTTGTAGTCGTTGACGAAGCTCATGAACTCCTCGACTCTGGAGAAGCCATCGTCAGGATCGGTGGAGTAGGAACCCTCGGGAGTGTTGTACTGCTGAGGATCGTAGCCCCAGTTGAAGATGCCGGAGGCAGCCAGGTTCTGGTACTCGGGGTCGTCCAGCTTGGTCTCATCGACCGAGGAGAAGTCGTAGGCGGGCATGATCTGGACGTGGGACAGACCCGCATCGGCCAGCTCGCGCACGTAGTCGAAGCCGGTCGCGGTGCCATCCGCCAGCGCGGTGCCTCTCTCGTGAAGACCATTGAACTTGCCGCGGTTGGCCTCGGTGCCGTTCCAGCTCTCGTCAGCGGAGAAGTCGCGAGTGTGCATCTCCATGATGGTGACACCGGAATGGTTCGCGTAATCGGGCGCCCAATCCTGGTAGTTCTCATAGCCCGCGGGCTTCTCGATCTCGTCGAAGTTGACAACCATCGAGTGCTCGCCGTTGGTGTCGGAGGACAGTCCGTAGGGGTCGGAGACCTCTCTGGAGAGCGAGCCGGCGTTGTTGACGTCGAAGGTGTAGTAGGTGCCGGTCAGGTCGCCATCCATGACCCAGGTGTAGACGCCGCGGTTGTTCGAGCCACCCTTCTTGGTGGGCAGATGGCTGCGGAAGGAGGTGCGGTCCGGGGTGTAGATGTTCAGGGTCGCCTGGTTGGCGGTGGGCGACCACAGCTTGAAGATAGTCTTGCCATCCTCGACGTAGGCACCCAGCTTCTCGTCGGTGTAGTACTTGGAGTCGAAGGCCGAGGAGTTGTAGTAGGTGTGGAAGTCGATATCGGAGGCATAGGCCAGCTCTCCGGTCTTGGGGTCGTGGACCCAGACCTCGTAGCGATAGGTCAGATCGAGGCCGTGAGTCAGGTAGATCCTAGCCGCGGTGTCGCTCTCGACCTGGCAGGGATCGTAGTCGATGGTGATCTTGAAGGTGTTGTCCTCGTACTGCTTGGAGCCGGTGACGCTGTTGAGACGGTAGGGACGGATGCGGATGGTGTCCTCCTTGAAGTAGGGGAAGACCTCATTCATCTTCGTGCCGCCCAGATCGATCCAGCCGATGGTCTTGCCGGTCACGTCATAGCCCTCGCCGTAGACGGCGGTCTTGACGGGCGAGACGGGGAAGTCGGCCGCGTTGTAGTAGCACTGCAGCTTGTCGATATCGATGTAGATGTTGTAGTTGCCGTTGTCGTCGGCCTTGATCATCTCGGTGTCGATGGTGATGTCGTTGTGCTGGACGCTGCCATCCTCGCTGCGGAAGATGATGCCGTCGAAGAAGGTGGGGCCGGTGACATTCATGGTGGTGTGGTTGTACTCGTTCATGTCCCACTGGCTCCAGGCCTCGTAGTTCTGGTTGAAGGTCAGATGGACGGATCTGAACACCACATCCTCGCCGATCTCGGGGATCGAGGCCGGAGGAGTGGCGCTGTCATCAGGGACGGGGAAGGCGTAGGAATAGTCGCCCTCATCGCTCCAAGCCCAGACCCAATCCAGGTCCTCCAGAGCGGGGTTGGTAGAGGTGAAATAGATGTTCAGATCGCTGACTTCAGTCTGGTCAGCAACCGACAGGGTCTCACCGGAGACATCGCCACCACCGGAGGACGAGGAGGAAGAGGAATCCGAAGAAGAGGAATCGGAGCTGGGCAGCGAGGTGTCGACGCTGTCCGTGGAGGTGCTGGAGGAATCGTTGTCTTTGCCGCCCTGGCAGGAGGCGATGCCCATCGTGCCGATGAGCAGGATAGGGAGCAGAGCTCTCAGTTTTCTGTTTTTCATCTTCTCCTCTCCTTACCTAGCGTTGAAAGCCTCGACCGAGTAGTAGATCGCGGGGGTCGCGCCACTGACATCCACAAAGAGGTTGAAGTTGCCCTGATCGTCCGCGACCATCTGGGTGTAGTCGGGAGTGATGTCGCCAGTCTGGCTGTTGCCAGCCTGATTCCTCATCAGGAAGCCGTCGAGGAAATCCTCGTTGTAGACCACAAAGGTGTCGCTGTTCTTAAAGTCCCAGCTGTTGTAGCAGTTGTACTTGGTGCCGAAGTTCAGGTGGAAAGCCATAAACTCGGTGCCCTCGATACCCTCGACAGTCTGCTTCGTGGGATAGGCCTGGAAGCCGTAGGAGCCACCGGCGTTCCAACCCCACAGGTAGTTGAGATCATCGCGGCCGGTGAGGTAGATGTTCAGGTCGGAGATCTCGGCATTGTCGGAGACGTTCACCGCGGGAACCTGCGAGGTGGCAGCCGAGGCGAGAAAGTCATCCAGGTTGTAGAAGACGCCGGGATTGTCCGCCTCGCCGCTGTAGGCCATCGCGACATCCTCGTTGATGAAGATCGAGGTGCCCAGCTCGGGGTGCTCAGGGTCGGCCGCCACCTTGGAGCTGTCCCACCAGATCTCGGGCGAGCGGTGGCTGCTGTCGCCATCGGGGGCGACGTAGGCGTGGAAGATCGCGCGGTTGAAGGGGAAGCTCTCCGTGAAGGAGAAGCCGCCCTCGACGGGCTCGTTGCAGTTGAAGTCGGAATAGGCTAGGTAGGAGGTGTCGTAGTTGAGGGTGAGTGCGGTGCAGGGGTAGTACCTGTTGTTCGTCTCGTCCCGCAGCATCATGCGGCCGGAAGCCGTCTGAATGTTGACCGCGGCGATCTCCTCGTCCTCAGACCAGAGCCAGGCGAACTCGCGCCTCTGCTCCTCAGCTTCACTCCACAGGAAGATGTTGAATTCCTGAGCGGAAGTATAGCTGTGAGGATCGACGATTCCCTGTTCAGAAGTGGAAGCGTCGCTGCTCGCATCCGGCGTGCTCGCGGCCGGGGTGTCGACCGCCTCCTGCCCATTCTCCGCTCCGCCCGAGAGGGGATTCTGGGTGCAGGAGGTCAACGACACCGCCAGCAGGCTGGCCGCCAGGATGAAGTGTCTACTCTTCAGTCCCATGAGTTGTACCTCTTTCGCACTGCGAGCGACCACGGTCAAAACCCGCGAGCAGCTCGGTGCCTGGTAAGCATTATAAGCGCTTTCAAGATAGCTTAATATCGTTAAGTTAAGCTTTCTGAGACCGCTTACGAAAGGCTTTGAAAAATCGTGCCAAAACGCGATATTCCCCCAGCTGAAGGCGAGGAGTCCAAGAAACCTCACAGGGGTAAAAAGCGCTCAATTAAGTTGTATTTCACGTTTTCACCAGCAATCTACGTAAAAGGGCGAGGAGCCAAACGGCTCCCCGCCCTCGATCAGAGAGAGATCTGCAGTGACTGAAAGTATCGGCTGAAAGGCTTACAGAGGAGGGTGAGAGGTCCTATTCGACCAGGGCCAGGGTCTCGTGGGCTGCGACGGTGTGGCCCTCGTAGGTCACGGGCTCGCTGGTGTAGTTCTGGATGAACAGGTAGGTCTGATCGCCGGCGGTGTAGGTGAAGGAGATGACGCCGCTCTGATCGATCAGGTCGGGCGTGAACACGCCGCCGGTCTGGAAGCTGTTGTAGGTGGCGTCGGCGAAGTGGCGCTGGCCCCTGAGCTCCAGGTTCTCGTTGAAGCTGTCGGAGATCTCCTTGTTCTCCGTCAGCTGGTTCCACTTGATGGCGTTGAGCTGGGCGGAGGAGTTGTAGGAATTGTGGTTGTAGGCGTAGTTCTCGCGGCCCTCGTGGGGATCGTCATAGCAGGTGTCGGTCTTGTAGTCGGGCGAGTCCTTGGTGACCTCCTTGGTGCGTCCGAAGTCCTGACCGACCTGGAAGAAGGCGGGCGAGAGCGAGCCGAGGACGTTGGCGTTGGCCAGCTCGATCATGGCGGTGACATCGGCCTGATCGTCGGCGGACATCATCAGGGTGTCGTGCAGGGTCGCATTGTCGTGGCACTCGACATAGGCCAGAGAGGCGCCGATGCCATCGGCGGCTGCCGAGGCGTAGGTAAAGCCGCCGCTGAGGCCGAGGTAGTAGGTGCCTGTCATGCCGTTGTAGACCTTGTCCTTATCGGCGGTGGAGACGGGCGTCCCCTCGTAGGCGTTCTGGACGTAGCCCTTGCTGGTCGCATCGAAGACGGAGCCCTTCATGCCGTCGCGATAGGTGTCGTTGAAGGCGCCGGCCCAATCGTCACCCATCTTGTTGATGTTGTTCTGAGTCGCCATATCGCTGGCGGTCAGGAGCGAATCGTCATCCGAACCGAACATGGTCCAGCCCTCGCCGTAGAGCAGGATGTTGGGATCGATGGCATCGAGCGCCTGACGGACCGCGACCATGGTCTTCCAATCGAGGATACCCATCAGGTCGAAGCGGAAGCCGGAGACGTGATAGTCGCGGACCCAGCCGACCACCGAATCGACGATGAACTGGCGCACCATCGAGCGCTGCGAAGCGATGTCGGTGCCCGCGCCGGAGAAGGAGGCCGAACGGAAGTAGTAGCCGGGGAAGACATTCTCAAACGCCGTGCCGTTCTGGCCGGGCATGTGGTTGTAGACCACATCCATGATCACGCCGATGCCGGCGTCGTTGTAGGCCTTGACCCAATCCTGGAACTCGGCCACCCTGGTGGTGCCGTCGTTAGGGTTGGAGGAATAGGAACCCTCGGGAGCGTTGTACTGCTGCGGGTCGTAACCCCAGTTGTACTGGTCGGTCACATCCTTGCTCTCATCGACCGAGGCGAAGTCATAGGCGGGCATGATCTGGACGTGGGTCAGACCCTTCTCGTGCAGGTTCTTGACGTAGTCGAAACCGGTGGGAGTGCCGTCCTCCAGCTTGGTGCCGGTCTCCGACAGACCGAGGTACTTGCCGCGGTTGGCCTCGGTGCCATTCCAGGACTGATCGTAGGTCATGTCCTTGGTGTGCATCTCCATGATGGTGGTGTCGGAGGCGGAGGTGTCGGGAGCCCAGCCGGTATCCTCCGCGGTGTAGCCCTCATAGTGGGTTGTATCGGAGAAGTCCACGACCATGGAGTGGACACCGTTGGCGTCGGAGGAGCGCGCATAGGGGTCAGCCGTGGTCACGGTCCGTCCGAAGTTGGTGACCTCATACTGGTAGTAGTGGCCGTTGAGGTTCTCGGGAACCTGGACCGAGAAGACGCCGTGAGCGTCCTTGGTCAGATCGTAGGCAGTGCCGTTGCCCAGGGCCTGGGAGTCATCCGAGTAGACGTGGAGCTTGACCGCGGTAGCGGTGGGCGACCAGAGCTTGAAGGTGGTGGTGCCGCCGTTGACGATGGCGCCCAGATCCTCGTCGGTGTAGTAGGTAGCATCGAAGGCCTCGCTCGAGTAGAAACGCTTGACGTTTACGTCACCGACATTTTCCATCTCGCCACCCTTGTTGGGGTTGGAGCACCAGAACTCATACTGGTAGGTGAGGTCCAAAGGCGCGGTCAGAACGAAGTTCTTGATGGTGTTGCCAGTTCCGGCCGTCTCGACATCGAGGTTGATGTTGTCGCCATAGACTTTGTTGCCATCAGCGTCGAAGCGGTAGGGCCTGAGATAGGGCTGGCCGCCGCCGAAGACCTCGTTGAGGGTCTCGCCCTGCACCTCGATGGTGTAGCTGGTGCCCTGCTCCTCATCGACGGTACCCTCATAGGTGATCGAGTCGATGGGCGTGGTGGGGAATTCGGCGACCGAGTAGTACACGCCGCCCGACTTCTCGTCGATGAGAATGTTGTAGTTCCCCGCCTCATCCTTGACCATCTGGGTGGGATCGATGGTGACATCGGCCGTCTGATATGATCCGCCCTCATTGCGGTACAGAAGGCCGGTGACCATGTTGGAGAGGTCGGAGGCGAAGTTTAAGGTGCCATTCAGGTCGAAGGCCCAATTGGTGACATAGCACGAATAGTCGGTATCGAAGTTGATGTATGCGGGGATGAACTCGAAGCTGTCGCCAAGCTCCTCGAAGGTGACGGTGGTGTCGCCCGAGGTCTGGAAGCCGTAGCTGTTGGTGTCGTCCCAGGCCCAGATCCAGTCGCGGTTGGCTCTGGGGGCATCGGTGTGGAGGTAGATGTTGAGATCGGCAGGGCCGGTTTCCTCGTGGATGGTGGGGCCGGAGGGCTCAGGGGTGGTGGAGCTGGAGGAGCTCGAGCTGCTCGACGAGCTGCTGGAGGAAGCGGAGGTGGAATCGCTCGGAGAGCTGTTGTTTCCCTTGTTGCCGTTGCAGCCTACTGAGGAGAGAGTGACGAGGGAGAGGGCAAGGACAGAGAGGAGACGAATCTTTCTTTTCTGCATTGTTAAGTTCCTTTCTAGGCAGTGATTGTAAACCGCTTTCAGAGAGGTTTAAAGGCGTGGAGACACACAGATAAAACCTAATATAAGAAGATTTAACCATAACTTAAGCGTATTTTTAGAAATCTCTAACTTTTGCCCTTTCGCTCTGTAGATAGTTAAGCCAATTTTGGAGAAAGCGTTTCCAGAGAGGCGGCAATAGACTTGATAAGTAAGGGTGCTTCTACCTCTCACAGTTAAATATCCAGACGACAAAAAAACTGGGTAGAGATGCTCTAAGGTTGTTTCAAGGAATGATTAGATTATCTTCAAGATTAGTTAGCGTTTTCTTCCTTTTCCCGGTGTTAAATTACTTTCGCTCACGTTTATCTCTCATTGTGAGGTGTATTTATTATGAGGTGAGATTATGAAGGAAGAAGACATCGAGATCCTGGGCAAACGCATCGCCCAGATCGCGGAGGCATTCCGCAGTTCGACCAGTCAGATCGAGGCTCTGCTCAATCAGACCAAGGGCCAGCTCGGCATCCTGTTCTACTTAAATGAACACCCCGAGGGAACCTCATCCGGCGAGCTGGCCGAGGTCATGCACGTCGGCACCGGCCGCATCGGCAACGCCCTCAAGGCGATGCAGCAGCGGGGGACCATCAACCGCCGGATCGACCCGGATGACAACCGCCGCATCATCGTCACGATCACCGACTACGGGCGACAGCTCATCACGGCCCGGCGCCGGGAGTTCATCGACAGCATGGGCTACGTCCTCGACGCTGTCGGCTACGACAAGCTCAGCGCGATGCTGGACACCCTAGAGGAGATTGCCAGGGTGCAGGACCAGTATCTGAAGAAGTCCACCAAGAGATCGATGTAAGGAGGAAACCATGCTTAAACTCTACCGACGCTTCCGACCTATCGATTGGGTGCTGACGGTTATCATCCTGGTTCTCACAGTTCTGCAGGTCTTCATGATGATGCAGATGATCGATGTGATTGCCGAGTTGACAACTTCCATCCAATATATCGGATACAACAATAGTCCCGCCGACCTATACGACGTTCTGATCCAGATGAACCCGGGGATTCCCTCGAGTCTGAAGGACGCAAACACCGTGGCTGAGTGGCTGGCTGCCAATCCCGGCAGTCCCTTAGAGGAGATCCTAGCCCCCATCGCCGCAGTGACCACCAACGACATCTGGCGCCAGGGCGGCATCATGCTGGCCTATGCCATCGGGCAGACCATCTGCCAGGTCGGCACCTGCACCCTCGCCGCCTACATCTCCTCCAACATGGCCACCAACATCCGCCACGAGCTCAACGAGCGCATCTCCCACTTCTCTCTTGGCGAGCTCAACCACTTCTCCACTTCCTCACTGGTCACCCGCGCGACCAACGACATCCAGCAGGTCCAGCTGACCAATCTGCTGCTCATGCGGATGATCTTCGTCGCCCCCGTCATGATCATCTGGGCCATCTGCAAGCTGGAGGACACCTCCTGGGAGCTGACCCTGGCCACCGCCATCGCCGTCATCATCCTGATCATCGGCCTGGCCGCCATCATGTTCCTGGCCATCCCCAAGTTCAAGATCATGCAGAAGCTCACCGACCGGCTCAACGGCATCACCCAGGAGAACCTCTCGGGTATCCGCGTCGTGCGCGCCTACAACGCTGAGAAGTATCAGGAGAACAAGTTTGCCGTCGCCAACGAGAAGCTGACCTCCACCCAGCTGTTCACCGGCCGCATCACCGGTCTGCTCTCCCCGCTCATGACCTTGGTCATGAACGGTCTGACCCTCGCCATCTACTGGATCGGCGCGAGTCTCATCAACGCCCAGGAGATCGACTACGGCTCCGTCATGTCCTTCACCATGCTGGCCTCGCAGATCATCATGTCCTTCCTCATGCTGCTGATGATGTTCGTCATGCTGCCCCGCGCCCAGGTGTGCGCCCAGCGTATCAACGAGGTGTTGGACACCAAGGACTCCATCGTCGATCCCGAGGTCGAGACCGCACCCGATGAATCCCTGGCCGGCACCATCGAGTTCAGGGATGTCTCCTTCCGCTATCCCGACGCCGAGGAGAACATGCTGGAGCACATCTCCTTCCAGGCCAGACCGGGCCAGACCATCGCCTTCATCGGCTCGACCGGCTCCGGCAAGTCGACCCTGATCAACCTGGTGGCCCGCTTGTACGACGTCACCGAGGGCCAGATCCTGGTCGATGGCGTCGACATCCGCCAGATGAAGCAGGAGACCCTCCACCACCGCGTGGGCTTTGTGCCCCAACGGGGTCTGCTCTTCTCCGGCACCGTCCGCTCAAACATCGCCTTCGGCGACCCCACCCTCTCGGATGACCGGGTGCAGGAGGCGGCCAAGATCGCCTGCGCGGACGAGTTCATCCAGCAGATAGAGGGCGGCTACGACGCCCCCATCGCCCGCGGCGGCACCAACGTCTCCGGCGGTCAGCGCCAGCGTCTGTGCATCGCCCGCGCCGTAGCTACCCAGCCCGAGGTCCTAGTCTTCGACGACTCCTTCTCGGCCCTCGACTATCGGACCGACAAGCGGGTCAGGGAGAACCTCGCCCAGTCCCAGAGCCGGGCCACCAAGCTGATCGTGGCCCAGCGCATCGGCACCATCATGGATGCCGACCTCATCATCGTCCTGTCCGACGGCAAGGTCGTCGGCCAGGGCACCCACAGAGAGCTCTTGAATAACTGCGAGATCTATCGCGAGATCGCGCTCTCCCAGCTGAGCAGAGAGGAGCTTGGACTATGAGTCACGGACCCATGGGAAATCGCCCGAGCGGCAGCCGCACCAAGCTAAAGAAGGGCCAGTTCACGACCGCCATCCTGCGCATCGTCAAGACCTCGAGAAAGTACTGGCCCTGGATGATCATCGCCATGATCCTCACCATCGGCTTCGTCGTCCTCTCCCTCCTCGCCCCGCAGTATCTGAAGGATCTGACCGACGCCCTGACCGACCCGGCCTCCCTCCAGGGCGGCATCGACATGGGCAAGGTCGCCCAGGTCTGCGGCATCCTGCTGGGCTTCTATGTCGCCATCGCCCTCATCAGCTACTGCTCCTCCTTCATCATGACCACCGTCTCCCAGCGCTACTCCCAGGATCTCAGGCGCGAGATCACCGCGAAGATCAACCGCCTGCCCCTGTCCTACTTCGACAGCCACGCCTTCGGTGACATCCTCTCCCGCCTGACCAACGATATCGACCAGATCGGCATGTCGCTGCAGCAGTCGGTCGCCATGCTCCTCCAGTCCACCTTCATGCTCGTCGGCGTTCTGATCGCCATGTTCGCCACCTCCTGGCAGATGACCCTAGCGGCCATGATCTCCCTGCCTCTGATAATCCTCTTCATGGCCTTCATCATCATCCTGGCCCAGCCCCACTTCAGCCGGCGCCAGGAGGCCCTAGGCGAGATCGAGGGCATCGTCGAGGAGAACTACTCCGGCCAGATGGTCATCAAGTGCTTCTCGGCCGAGGACCGGGCCAACGCCGTCTTCGACAAGACCAACAAGAGCCTGAAGGACGCCATGTTCAAGGCTGAGATCTGCGGCGGTCTGATGCAGCCGATCAACAGCTTCATCTCCTACTTCGCCTACGTCGCCATCTTCGTGGTCGGCGGCATCCTGCTGGCCAGCGGCAACGGCGCTCTGACCCTCGGTACCATCTCCGCCTTCACCATCTACGTCCAGCAGTTCCAGTCGCCCCTCTCCCAGATCGCCCAGGCCTTCGACTCCCTGCAGATGGCGGCCGCTTCCGGCATCCGCGTCTTCGAGTTTCTGGACGAGAAGGAGATCGACCCCGAGACCGATCTGACCCCCAAGCTCCTTGATGAGGACGGCAAGCTGGAGATCGACGGCGCGGTCACCTTCGATCACGTCCGCTTCTCCTACGATGACACCCGAGTCATCATCCCCGACTTCTCCGCCAAGATCAGACCCGGCATGAAGGTCGCTATCGTCGGCCCCACCGGCGCGGGCAAGACCACCATGGTCAACCTGCTGATGCGCTTCTACGACGTCGATTCCGGCAGCATCAAGATCGATGGCGTCTCCACCAAGGAGATGCCTCGCTCCGAGGTCAGGGACATCTTCGGCATGGTCCTCCAGGACACCTGGATGTTCGAGGGTACCGTCAGGGAGAACATCGTCTACAACACCCCCGACGTGAGCGAGGAGCGCCTCAGAGACGTCATCAAGGCCTGCCACCTGACCCACTACATCCGCAGCCTGCCCCACGGTCTGGACTACGTCATCAGCGACACCAACACCATCTCCGCCGGCCAGAAGCAGCTGATCACCATCGCCCGCGCCATGGTCAAGAACGCGCCCCTGATGATCCTGGACGAGGCGACCTCCAACGTCGATACCCGCACCGAGGAGAAGATCCAGGAGGCGATGGACCGGGCGACCAAGGGCCGCACCTCCTTCGTCATCGCCCACCGTCTCTCCACCATCAAGAACGCGGATCTGATTCTGGTCATGCGCGATGGCAACATCATCGAGCAGGGCACCCACGACCAGCTGATGGCGCAGAATGGGTTCTACGCCAGCCTGTACAACTCTCAGTTCGCCTTCGAGTAGAAGCCTGATTTGAAGCCAAGCGCCGCAGTCTCCTGCGGCGCTTTTGATTTAGAAAGATGTTTATGAACAGGAATGATTAGTGTTTAGCAATTTTGTGATGCGGCAGGATATACATATTTCTAGTCCACACGAAAAAGAGGGCGGATAACCGCCCTCCAAACCTTCGGAACTAACTTCCCTACTTGTTGAGGATCTTCATGTACATCTGATACATCTCGTCGGAGATAGCGCCCTCCTCGTGCTGCTTCTTGAGCATCGCGATCTGTTTCTCCTTCTCCGCCTGCGCGCTGGGCTGAGCCTGCACCTTGGGAGTGGCATTAGCCGGCTGGGGCGCCGCGGGAACGGGGAGGGAAGCCCGATTCAGGAAATAGGCGGCGACCACCGAAAGCGGGCCCACCAGGAAGAGGACGAAGCAGCTGATGAAGCCGCTGCCCCAGTACTGGGGGATGTAGACGCCGATCAAGACCGCGCCGGTGACGAAAGCGAAGATGAGGCTGGGGATGGCGTAGGCTGCAATCCTCCGCGCCCGCCCCTTCCCCTCCTCCAGAAGGAGAGAGAAACAGATGTAGAGAAGGGGAGCCGGAGCGAGGAGCAGGCAAGCGAAGAAGGGAGCGATGGCGCTACCTGTCAAGATGCTTCCGGTGCTCTGACCAACCTCAATCAGGTCGTGGAAGTCGAGGTCGACCGACATGCCCGAATCGCGCAACGTGATGATCGGAAGGACGAAGTAGAGGATGATGCCGACGATCACACAGATGATAGTCAGGGCGATGGATGCAGGCATAAGCCACTTGAGATTCTTATATCTAAGACCCATATGATGAATAACCTCCGCAGAGAATTATGGCTTTCAACTTAAAACAGAGTTTGTAAAAGCAACTAAGTAAAGGAGTATGGCCCGAAATTGGAACACAAAGATCAGAAGATCGAGTTCTAGGCCCTCATCTCGGGCACAAATGACAATTTTCGGCTTTTCCTCTACAATCCAGAGAGAGAGGAGCTGGAATACCTTGAATGAGAGAGTGAGAAAGAGCCTGATCATCGTCGAGGGCATACTGTGTATCCCCGCCCTAGCTTTCATCATCACCAGCACCAGCATGGACGTGGCTGCACACGGCATCGAGGGCGTGGGCAGCGTGCCCGCACTAATCACGCTAATCATGACCGCGATGTCGATGCTCATCGCTCTCGCCATCTACTCGTTCTATAAGAAATCTGACAGCAAGTTCATCCAGTCCGGATACGACTACATCTTCAACACCCTGGCGGTCACCATCTCGATCTCGGGAATCTTCTATGCCATCGAGCTCAATCAGGAGGGGGCGACGATCGATCCGGCCTACTCCTACGCCATGATGGCGGTCGTCGACATCTACCTCGTCGTCTATCAGCGCCTCAATCACCGCAAGAACCTCTACCAGTATCGCGGCCTCTGCTTCGCCCTGCTGGTCGTCAGCTTCGGCCTCTATCTCCACTTAGATGGCTGGCAGCTGTGGAACATCATCGGCTTCGGCCTGATGACCGGCTGCGTCGCCATCGCCTCCATCCTGGCGATTCTCACCCCGCCCGAAAAGAAGGTTGAAGCTCAAGTCGAAGGTCAGGTTCAGCAGCCTGAGACCCAAGTTGAAAGCCAACCCACGATTGAAACCACCTCAGACGAGATTTCTAACAACAGCAGCGACAATCAGACAAATTAGTTAGAGACACCTAGATTCAACTAGATTAAAAAGCATCGAATAGGAGGCCAATCCTCCTATTTTTGTTTGAGTTGTCATTTAAAAATAAACAATTTAAGTATTAAAAAACCGCCCCCATGTGGAGGCGGTTGAGCGTAGGCTCAGAGGGAACTACAGGTTGGCGACCAGCTCCCTGAAGGAATCAGCCTTCAGCGAGGCACCGCCGACCAGGGCGCCGTCGATGTCGGGCTTGAGCATGATCTCGTGGATGTTGCCGGGCTTGACAGAGCCGCCGTAGAGGATGCGGATCCTATTGGCGACACCCTTGCCGAACATCGACTTGATGACGGTGCGGATGTAGCCGATAACGTTCTCGGCGATCTCGGGGGTCGCGACCTTGCCGGTGCCGATGGCCCAGATGGGCTCATAGGCGATGACGACATTCTTCATGTCGTCCTTGGTCAGGTCCTTCAGACCGGTGCGGATCTGGTTCTCGACCCAGGCGTTGGTCTCGCCCTTCTCGTAGATCTCCTCGGACTCGCCGCAGCAGTAGACCGCGGTCATGCCGTGGGAGACCAGAGCCTTGACCTTGGCGTTGCACACCTCGTTGCTCTCGCCGTTGTACTCGCGGCGCTCGGAGTGGCCCACCAGAGCCCAGGTGATTCCCAGCTCCTGGAGCATGGGGATGGAGACCTGGCCGGTGTAGGCGCCAGACTCGAAGGCAGAGACATCCTGGGCACCGACAACGATACCCTTAGCCTTGCGCTTGACGGTCTGGAGCGAGAGGAAGGAGGGGCAGACACCGATCTGGATGCCGCGCTCCTTGGCCAGCTCCTTGGTGTCCTTGATGGAATCGCAGAAGGCCGAGGCCTCCGCGATGGTGTGGTTCATCTTCCAGTTGCCTAGAAGAAGCTTCTTTCTTGCGGGCATTTCTCGTTTCACCTCGCCGGAGGACTACTTGTCCTCGATGATGTCGATGCCGGGCAGGTGGCCGTCGTTCTGGATCAGCTCCAGCGAGGCGCCGCCGCCGGTCGAGACGTGGCTGAACTCCTTGGAGTAGCCCAGCTTCTTGGCCGCGGCCGCGGAGTCGCCGCCGCCGATGACGGTGAAGGCCGCCTTGTTCTCGGCGCAGGCCTTGCAGACGGCGATGGTGCCGTTAGCGAACGCGGGGATCTCGGAGACGCCCATGGGGCCGTTCCAGAAGATGGTGCGAGCGGAGGAGAGGATCTCCACGTACTTCGCGCGGGTCTTGGGGCCGATATCCAGACCCATCTTGCCCTCGGGGATGTCGTTAGAGGGAATCTCCTCGCCGGTGGCATCCTCGCTCTCGGGGTAGGCGGAGGCGACGACGTTGTCATCGGGAAGGACGATCTTGCCGGAGGCGTAGATCTTCTTGGCGTAGTCGAGCTGCTCGTCCTCGCAGAGCGAGGTGCCGATGGTGTGGCCCAGGGCCTTCTGGAAGGTGTAGGCCATACCGCCGCCGATGAGGATCTTGTCGCACTTCTTCAGCAGGGTCTCGATGACCAGGATCTTGTCGGAGACCTTGGCGCCGCCCAGGACGGCGACGTAGGGGTGGCCATCAGCGGGGCAGTTGACGCAGCGGCCCAGAGCGTTGATCTCCTTCTCGACCAGGTAGCCCACAGCGGTGGGCTTGCCCTGCTCGCGCAGGATAGCGGGGACGCCGTAGGTGGAGGCGTGCTCGCGGTGGTCGGAACCGAAGGCGTCGTTGACGTAGACATCCGCCAGGGAGGCCCACTCGGCCGCCAGCTCGGGGTTGTTCTTGGTCTCGCCCTTCTCATAGCGGGTGTTCTGCATGACCAGCACGTCGCCGTCATTCAGCGCGGCGACCGCAGCCTTGAGCTCCTCGCCGCGGGTGGCGGGGCAGAAGCTGACGTTGACCTCGTGGCCGACCGCGGCCTCGAGGTTCTTCTTCAGCTCGGGAACGACGATGGACAGGTCGCCCTTGGCCTTGGCCTTGGCGATCTCCTCCTCGCTCTTCTTGAAGTCGATCTTGCCCAGGTGGGAGGTCAGAAGGAGCCTAGCGCCCTTCTCGACCAGGGTCTTGATGGTGGGGATGGCGGCCACGATCCTGTTGTTGTCGGTGATGGTGGCACCGGAGTGGGGAACGTTGAAGTCGACGCGGACGAAGACAACCTTGCCCTTGAGCTGCTCAGCAGTCAGGCTGGCGACATCTTTCTTAGCCATTTGTTTCTTACTCCTAATTTGCGCGGGGCCTTGCTCGCATGCAGGTGAAGAACCCCTGGGAAGTCCTGTTAGTGAAAAGGGCATCGGAGCATCATCCAGGGATGACGCCCACGATGCCCTCTTTCAGTGCTGCGCTAGCAGCGTTCGACCGGTCGAAGACTCAGCTTAGAAGGAAGCGAGCTTCTTGGCCAGACGGACGAACTGGCAGGTGTAGGAGTACTCGTTGTCGTACCAGGCGAAGACCTTGACGAACTGCTCGCCATCGGCAGTGATGACCTTGGTCTCGGTCGCATCGAAGATGGAGCCCTCGGTGCGGCCCAGGATGTCGCGAGAGGTGATGGGGTCGGTGTTGTAGCCCATGACACCCTTCAGCTCATTCTCGGAAGCCCTCTTCTCGGCGGCGTTGATCTCGTCGACGGTGACCTCCCTATTCAGCTTGATGGTCAGGTCGCAGAGCGAGCCATCGAGGACGGGGACGCGGATGGCGATACCATCCAGACGGCCGGCCATCTCGGGGATGACCAGCTTGACAGCCTTCGCGGCGCCGGTGCTGGTGGGAACGATGTTCTCAGCGGCAGCGCGGCCACGGCGGAAGTCAGCGGCCTTGATCAGGTCGAGGGTGGTCTGGTCGTTGGTGTAGGCGTGGACGGTGGTCATGAAGCCGCCCTTGACGCCGAACTCCTTGACCAGGACGGACAGGACGGGAGAGAGGCAGTTGGTGGTGCAGGAAGCGCCGGAGACGATGTGCTGATCAGCGGTCAGCTTATCGGTGTTGACACCATAGACATAGGTGGGGGTGTTATCCTTGGCGGGAGCGGACATGACGACGTACTGAGCGCCGGTGTCGAGATGGACCTGGGCCTTCTCCTTGGTGAGGTAGAAGCCAGTGGACTCGAGGACGACCTTGACGCCGAGCTTGCCCCAGGGGAACTCGACAGGAGTCTCGTCAGCGTTGGGGAAGTTCTTCTTGTTCAGAGGCTTGCCGGAGGCGGCGATGGCGAAGACGGGGATCCTCTTGCCGTCGACGATCAGACCGCCGGTGGAACCCTCAGCCAGGTTCTCCTCCTTGTAGAAGGAAACCTCGTGGGGGAAGATGCCGTGGGCGGAGTCGTACTTCAGCAGGTAGGCCAGGTTGGCGGGATCGGAGAGATCGTTGATCGCGACGACCTCGAGCTTGGGGCCGACCTCGACCTGGTTCTCCTCGTAGATGCGGCGGAAGGCCATCCTTCCGATACGGCCGAAGCCGTTAATAGCTACTTTGACAGTGTCAGACATTTACCTATGTCCTCCTTGTGGACCGATGCTTATTATAGTCTTCGTCAACCATAGAAGCGCTTAAAAGTGTTGTTGTAAACGCTTTCATCAACGTTTTGTAAAGACATTGAAAAGGAAACTTAAAACTTCTATGAAACGCCCGAAAAATCCTTTATCCATCGGGAATTTCTCCCGCTTAAACACGGGTTTGCCCGTGTGAAAAACCACTTATTTTTAGCTTTTTTGGGGTCTAAATCATCAAAATGGGACCCTATTTCTTCTCAGCAGAGTCTTTCTGGTCCTCTCCAGACACCTTCAGGGCCAGCTCCCTGATGGTCGCCAGGGCTCGGGCCACCCCCGATTTGGTCATGGGCAGACCGGTCTCGGTGAGCCGCTGGGCCAGCTCGGCGTAGTTGGCCTCCCTGTCGGCGACGCGCGCCCGCATGACCGCCTGGGTCTTGGCGTCCAGCCGCCGCTCCAGGTTGTGGGCTTTGACGATCTCTATATACCTAATATTCTCCTCGGCTGTCTTCAGGGTCTTAGAGAGGTTATGTGCCAGGCAGATGTTGAGGCGGTTCTCGGAGTTGAAGAAATCCTTCTTCGCCCTGGCGTTCTCATACTCCAGAGCCGCCTGGGGCGCACCCATCCAGGCCAGAAACTCGGCGATCTCGGAGGAGCGCTTGAGGTAGATCATCCAGCGGTCGCGAATCGGGGTGATGCGGAAGCAGAAGCGGGGATTGACCTTGCTCAGGCCCTTGACCACGGCCTGGGCATCCTCGGCCGAGGGGAAGGAGATCTCCAGAAAGTACGACTTGGACTCGGGGGAGTTGACCGAGCCGGCCGCGATGAAGAGGCCCTGGACGAAGCGCTGGATGTTGTCCTCGTTGACCAGGGAGCGCAGGGGGATGGGCCTAAGATTCTTCAGAGCCCTGAGATCCTCCATCACGTCATAGATGCACTCGCCGCTCACGCGGACGACATAGACCATCGGCTTGTCGAAGCGCATCCGCCGCTCGAAGACGAAGACCGGAGTCAGCGAGTAGAGGGAGCGAAAGAGGTTGAAGGCCAGCTTTGCGGCATTGGAGACCTCGGTGCGGAGGTTCAGGATCGGGTTGGAGCCGATGCTCAAAGAGGCGGCGAGGCGCACGAAACCCGAGAGCAGCGCGCGCTGCCCCCGGCGCGACTGGGGCTGATTCAGCGCCAGCTCGCTCTTGACCCGCTTGGCGAAGGTCTCGGTTGCATGGGTCATCTTCTCACCTCCATCGCATCTGAGAGGAAGGAGCTAGCGCGCCTTGCCCTCGCTCTTCAGATCCATGTAGTAGCGGTAGGCGCAGATGCCGCACATCGCACCCTCCGAGGCATCCACCGCCAGGTTCCGAACCGACTTCTGGACCACGTCGCCGCAGGCGTAGACGCCGGCGACGAAGGTCTTGCCGGTGCGGTCGACCGCGATGTTGCCCTGGTCATCCCTGATCTCGGGCAGGCCGACAAAGCCGGTCTGAGGCCTCTGATACCTGTGGTCCAAGAGGACGTAGAGTCCCTGGGCGGCGACGCTGGTCTCGGTGCCGTCGGCCGACCGGACGGTGGCCCTGAGGCCTTTCTCCTCTCGGCTGACACTCAGGATCGTGCCCTCGATCAGCGCGGCGTTCTCTCTGGACTGGTAGTCCTCGAGCATCCTGGCCGACAGGCCATCTCGATTCTGGCAGACGAAGACGGTGGAGGTGGCAATCTCAGCCAGCTGGGAGGCGGCCGCCAGCGCCCGCTGGCCCCCGCCCCAGATCAGGGCGGTCTGACCCCTGACCCTGTCGGCGTCGGTCAGAGGACGGCTGGAGACCAGGTCCTCAACGTCCTCGATGCCGGGAATCTCAGGGATGGTATAGGTGAAACCGGTGGCGATGACCACGGTGTAGAAGCGATAGAGGGTCCCGCCGGCGACAAGGCTCAGAGTCCCGTCGGGGTTCCTGGTCATCGCGGTGACCGCCTGGCGCACGTGCTGGATGCGATTCTCCTCCAGCTGGCGGCGCATATCCTTCACCAGCTCGGCGCCGGTGCCATCGAAGCCGGGATAACTGTGAACCCGGCCGCATTCGAGAAGCTGGCCGCCGGGCTCGGCGGGGTCGAAACAGATGGGGTCGACACCCATGCGGGAGAGGTAGACCGCCGCGGCGATACCGCTGGCGCCCAGGCCGATGACGGCCGCCGGATAGATCCGATCTTCCATGTCCTATCTCCTCCTCTCCAGATATCTGGTCAGGGCCAGGGCCGCCAGCGAGCCGTAGCCCACCGCGGTCGCCACCTGGCGCAGGGGCGTGTCGATGACGTCGCCGGCCCCGAACAGGCCGGGGACCTCGGCCACGGCCATGCCCTCGCTGACCTTGACGTTGCCCTTCTCGTCCAGGGCCTCGGGGATCTTGACGAAGGCGGTCGCCGCGTCCGAGCCGATGTAGATGAAGCAGGCCTCGACATCCAAAGTCTGCAGGCTAGCGTCGGTCGGGTCGTTGGGATCCTTGATCACCACGTGCTGGAGGTGGCCGTCGCCCGAGCAGGAGACCGTCACCGCCGGGGCGATGATTCGAGTGTTAGGGGCGCTCTTGAAGGCTTCAACATCCCTGATAGAGGCTCTAAAGATGGTTCGACGATTGATCAAGGTCACGCTGTGGCAGATGGTCGAGAGATACAAGGCCTCCTGGAAGGCGGCCTCGCCGCCGCCGACCACCATGACATCCTTGCCCTTGTACAGGGGGCCATCGCAGATGGCGCAGCGGGAGAAGCCCCGGCCGCGCACGGTGTGGTCGGGGTCGGGGACGGCGTAGGGACGATAGCGGGTGCCCGAGGCGATGATCACCGCCTTAAAGAGGAACGAGGCGCGGGGCGTGGTGATGGAGAACAGGCCCTCGGGCGTACGCTCCAGGGATTTGACCTGGGAGTGGACCACCTTCAGGCTGCCGGCCTTGACCAGGCGGTCGATGTCGGCACTGAAGCGGTCGGTCAGGTCGAAGGCCGGGCCGGAGTAGCCGGGGTAGTTGTCGATCGAGGCGGTCATGTTGACCTGGCCACCGATCGCTCCGAACTCGAACGCCGTGACGGGGATTCCCTCCTCGGCCAGCTTCATGCAGGCGCTCACGCCCGCCGGGCCCAGGCCGATGACCGCCGCCTCGAGGACGGCGGGTTCATCCACCCTATTCTGATCTGTAGTCTCCATCGGTGAACAGCCTCCTGATATCGTCCATAGTATCGAACTCGAAAGTGCGAGAGCAAGCCGGAAGCCCCTTGAGCGACCAGGTGACCAGACCGCCCAGGCAGCCGCTGTTGGCGGCGGCGACAAGGTCGGTGCTGGAGTCTCCGATGATCAGGGTCTCCTCGGGGGTGGTGCCCATCAGCTCCAGGCACCGATAGACCCCCTCGGGATCAGGCTTGGCCCTCTTCACATCGTCCAGGGCCACCAGGCCACACATGTAGCGGGATAGGCCCATGCTGTCGAGGCAGTTGCGGGCCGAGGCGCTCTTCTTATTGGTGAAGACGCACTGCTTGATACCCAGAGCCTCGAGGGCCTGTAAGCACTCCACCTCGCCCGGATAGAGGGTCAGATAGCGAGGTTCCTGGGTGAGGGAGAAGCGGACGAACTCGGCCATCCTGACCTCCTCGGGAACATCGGGGAACTGCTCGGAGAGGGTCTGCTTCACCGAGGGGCCGGAGAAGCCCAGAATCTCCCTGAGGTGGGGAAAGTAGCCGGGGCGGAACTTCTCGTACATGTGGAGGTAGTTGGCCACGATGTAGAGGTCGGAGTCGATCAGGGTCCCGTCGAGGTCCCAGATGACGCCCCTGATTCTGGGCTCAGACATGGCTTCCTCCCTGGGGGACCAGCTTGGTCTGGGCCTGACGGAAGTGGTTGCCCTCGGGCAGGTAGTAGGAGGCGTGATTGACCATGATGTTGGAGAGCTTGTCCCCGTAGTGGACGATCCCCCGCTCGCCCAGGTTGATGATCAGGTGGTTGACAGCGATCAGCGCCAGGCCGATCGCCACGAAGATCCAGGCCATGATGACGGCCTGCATGGGGCCGCCATCATGCATGGTCATGTGGTACTGGCTGTCTCTGACAGGCTCTAAGAGCAGGCGGGTCAAGCCGTACCAGACCAGGTAGGAGAAGGTCTCATCGCCGTAGAGGCGGTAGCGCTTGAACACCGTCTCGAAGCCGCGGGTGATGAGGAAGTAGCCCGCGACATTCAACAGACCCTCGATCAGGAAGAGGGGGACGAACATCTGAGAGGGGTCCTCTAGCACGATGAAGTTACCGCTGTTGGGAAGACCCGAGTAGCCCATCTGGTTGATGATGAAGCCCGGCAGGAGGGGATAGGCGGAGGTGGAGACGATGTTGCCGTGGACCTCGGCGTTGAAGAAGTTGCCCCAGCGGCCGATCATCTGCGCCACCAGGATGGTGGGCACGGCCCAGTCGCAGGCCTGTAGAAGCGGGCAGCCCCGCCGGCGGAACTTGGCGAAGAGCATGCCGGAGCCAATGCCGAAGATCGCACCGCCCTGGATGGCCATGCCACCCTCCCAGATGGCGTACCAGTCCTGGGTGGCACTAGGTCCGAAGAACGATGACCAGTCGGCGATGACGTACCAGACGCGGCCGCCGATGATGCCCATGGGGAAGGCGACGAAGAACAGGTTGATGAAGAAGTCCTTGGGATAGCCGTCCTCGTGGGCGCGCCAGGAGGAGAGAAAGAGGGCCAGGCCGGCGCCGATGAGATAGGAGATGGCGTAGAAGGTGATGCCGGCTCCGCCATCGCCGAAGGGGATCAGCAGATGGGGGAGCTGAGGGCCTCTGGAGAGCAGGGGGAACACCATCAGTTCTCCCCTCTGGCCCGCCGGCCCAGCTCGATGAAGCGCTTCTGGAACTCGTAGGCGGAGTCATAGCCGTAATTCTTCAGCTTCGTGTTGGTGACGGCGGTCTCGATGATCTGCGCCATGGAGCGGGCGGCCGAGACGGGCAGCTCGACCATGGGCTTCTTGACCTTGAGGATCTCGATCTGGTCGTTGCGCACGCCCAGCCGCTCCAGGGGCTGGGAGCGGTCGAAGGGGACCAGCTTCACCGCGAAGTCGATGGTGGTGTAGTTCTTCATCGAGTTGATACCGAACATCCTGGCGACGTCGATGACGCCGATGCCGCGGACCTCCAACATGCCCTGGAGCACCTGGGGGCAGCGGCCCATCAGGGTGTTCCTGACCAGGGAGATGTCCACCATGTCGTCGGCGATCAGGCGGTGGCCGCGCTTGATCAGGTCGAGGGCGATCTCGGACTTGCCGATGCCCGACTCGCCCATGATCAGGACGCCCTCGCCGTAGATTTCCAACAGGCCCGCGTGGAGCTGGGTGTGGGGCGCCAACTGGTAGGAGAGGTACTCCAGGATCTCGTAGCTGAGCGCGGAGGTGCCCATGGTGGTGGAGAAGAGGGGCTCATCCATCTCCTTGGCCGCCTGCAGAAGCGCCTCCGGGCACTTCAGGCCCTGGCACACGATGATGCCGGGGCAGCGGGGATCGCACAGGGTCTTGAAGTTCCGATAGAGGGTGTCGTAGTCGATCCCGGTGATGATCGACATCTCCTTGTTGCCGATCATGCTCAAGCGGGTGAACTCGTGCTCCTTGAAAAAGCCCAGGATCTCGATGCCCGGGCGATCGGTCTCGATCGCCGTGATGGGACGATTGAGGGCCTGTGCCGAACCCACGAGGGTCTTCAGACCGAAATGGGCCGCCAGATCCGAGATAGTAACCATAGCCGTCTCCTTTCAACGCGTTTCTAAAGTATATAGCAAGACAGCCCCCTACAAGGGGGCTGTTAGCTAGCGGATATTCGCTAGGAGCAGACGCTCCAGCTCGGCGACGCTCGGAGCGACCAGGCCGGGATTGATCCGCTCCAGCTCGGGGATATCCTGAGGCCGGGTGAACGGGGTGGAGATGCACATCACTCCGACCTGGCGCATGCTGTTGACGTCGGCGATGGCATCGCCCACGTAGAGGCACTCGTTGCGGTTGACCCCGAGGTCGGCGAAGAGCTTGCGCATGCTCTCGGGCTTGTTCACACCCCTGGGCGAACCGGCGTGGATGCTCTCGAAGAAGCGAGCGAGGTTGAAGACCTCGAGGGTGTGGTCCAGGCTCTCCTGGGAGCGGCCGGTGACCAGACCCAGGCGCAGGGTCCGCCGGTCCCTGAGGGACCTGAGCAGCTCGGGCATGCCCTCGATCAGGTGGGGCATCAGCTCCCGATGGTGCTCCTCGTAGCTCTTCAGAAAGACCTTGAAAGCCCGGTCGCCCTTTCCGGCATCCCTCAGGATCTTGCGGAGCACGCCCCGCTCGTCGGGTCCGTAGTAGGGCCTCAGATCCTCCTCGCTGTGGAAGCCGGTCACCCCTTCCGAGGCGAGCGCGTCCAGCAGCGCCCTCGTCATCAGGGCCGAGGAGTCGACCAGGGTGCCGTCGACATCGCAGACGACGACGCTGCGCTTCATCTTG
>CALVYN010000005.1 GCA_944372245.1 uncultured Bacilli bacterium | reverse complement strand
GCGAAATACCGGGAGGCATCCATGAGGGCCTTATGATACAATCCGATCAACTTGTCCAGGATTTGGGGTACATATCAGTTTTTGATGGCTTTTTGAATCCGATTAGATTCATTTTTGATATTTAGTACTCTCTTATTTGAATAACTAAATAAAAGTTGCTTATTTCCTTTTTTAAAATTCTTTAGCCACTTTATATTCGCGATTATTCAACCGAGAGATGGATTTAAAAGCCAACTCCAGAGAAAATGTTTCGCACATAATCCTTTCTGGTACATGGATTATGTTCTTCCCTGTACAAAAACTATCGACCACCCCTAATTTATTAACCACCCTATCCTCACAAACACCACGAGCTTTCTAACCACTATCTCTATCAGAATTTCCCATCAAAAAACTGGAACATTCTCAGGGGTAATCCGAGACTGCTCCAGCTTTTCTCTACAGCAGAACCTTCTTCTCTCTGCGGCCGGTCAGATGGTTGATGAGGGTGAAGAGCAGAGCGAGAGCGATGAATACGGCCGAGAGGGCGAGGACGTAGATGAAGACGTAGGCATAGCCCTCAGCGCCCGCATCCAGGAAGAAGTAGGGATAGAGGACATCGGTGCTGTTAGGATCAATCAGCACCGCACGGACCAGGATGAAGATGACGTAGAGGTAGGGGTAGACGACCACCAGAGCAGTGTCGTGCAACTTGATCGACCGAGGCTTGGTGAAGAGGATGAAGTCCAGGATGAAGAGGATGGGGCCGACCAGGTGGAGGATGACGTTGGAGAAGTCGCTCCAGTAGCTGGGATCAGTGATGTCACCCAGGAGGACGTTGTAGACGCAGCAGGTGATGAGGATCCACACGGCAGAGAGGAACTTCAGGGCGGACAGGGGGCTCTCCGTGCCCTGCTTTTTACCTCTGGCGACCATGACGATGCCGAAGATCAGCTCGAAGAGGGCGACCAGGGTGCAGATGTAGTTGCTCTGGTTGGTGTAGTAGACGTAGAAGGAGGGGTTAGGAATGCCTGAGAAGGCTCCCAGGGAATCGGCGATAGCGAGGACCATGAGGATGAGATATATCGCCCGATAGACGATCTGGAGTGGACGAGATTTGATCATTTTGTGCTCCTGTTTGGACCGGGTGATAATTATAGCCACCTGAAAGATATTCAACAGAAAACCTCGAGCCGTCTGGCTCGAGGTCTCTACAGGTCGAAATCCATTCTGAATCGAAGAGCTAGATCTTCCTACTCCTCGTCAGGCTTTTGACCGTCGTGGGCCAACCACTTGCACTCGGTCAACTCCATGTGGGTGAAGACGGCGTGGAAGGAGGAGTCCTCCGGGCTGCAGGCATAGATGCCGAAGCGGATGGTCCCCTTGCCTTCGTGGAGGTGGCAGACTCGCATCTGGTGGAAGGTCACACCATCCTCGGAGCACTCGATGCAGTAGTCGTCCTCGCGGCGGCTGAGGCGATACCACATGGATTTGATGGAGGCGGGGATCTCGGTCGTGGCCCAGTCGGAGTAGCCGTGGTTGGTCACTACGCTCCCCAGGTGCTGGAACCTGTCGTTCTCATACTCGATCGAGCCCTTGATCCAGTTCTCGCTATCCAGATAGAGGACCACGCCGCACTGGTCGAAGCGATGATGGCTGTCCGCGAATTCGGTCTTCACGATGAAGGAGAAATACCTCTCATCGGTCGCCATCTGAAGGACCGGAGCGCTGTCGTTGCGGAAGTGATAGTAGGTGCGCTGCCACAGGTCCGTGTGGGGTTTTGTCACGATCTCGATGCGGTCCTCTGAGATCGTGTAGCTCTCAGGCGCACGGGTCCACTCGAGGGCCCCGGTATTCAATCTCATATCCATCCTCCTGGGTTTGATGAGCGTCACCTAGGATTCTATCGGAATTAGTTCTTGCTGATTCTGACCTCGATATCTCCCTGGCCCGCTCTGAGGATCTTCTTCAGCTCGCTGGTCGTGTATCCGACCAGCTTGCCTAGGCGGGTGAAGTCCCAGCTGTTCCTCGCGTAGTAGAAGCAGATGCGAGAGCCGAGATAGAGGACGACATCGCCGGGACCCGTGGTGATGTACGCATCCTTCCTAGGCAGGCTAAACCCTAACTCCCCAACCTTTTCGAAGCCGCCGTAATCCTCTGCTACACAGGCGATATCGCCCTTTTCCAATCTCTTCTCTATAGCACGGGTCGCTTCGTTGTCGACCGGCTTGAAGTTCACCTTCTGTCCGTTGATATAGATATTCATCTACCTCTTCTCTCCTTCTCACAGGAAGATGATGAGACGAGCTCTCACATAAGGCAAAGTAAAGACAACTCTAGCTTTATCTAAATCTTTGATCGAGAGTTGAATTATGTGTTTGAGAAATCCAGCTTTCTCTTTTATAGAAGCGATAGAGACATTCATTTGATCGCATCACAGAGCTCAAGTTTTGAGCTCTCTATCATCGAAGATATAGAAAAAAACCTGACTCCCGAGGAAATCAGGTCTCATCTTCGATAATGGTGGAGCTGACGGGGATCGAACCCGCGACCTCATCGTTGCGAACGATACGCTCTCCCAGCTGAGCTACAGCCCCGGCAGAGGGAGAGTATAGCATACAGCAGATAGGTCGTGTCGATTTACCAGTCGAAATCGAGATCTTCGATATTGGTGTCCGCGATGAAGAAGAAGGGCCGGCGCCGACTCTCGTCCCTGATCTCATAAAGCAGGCTGATGATGACCCGGGCCAGGATGGAGATGACCAGGGTCAGGGCGAACAGGGCCAGAGGCAGGAACGAGAACCAGGAGACCAGAGGTCCGAGGATGATGAATGTGACTAGGCCCAGGACGCTCAGGATGATGAAGAGATCGGGAATCAGACGGTCGATATGGCCGAACTCGACGAAGGACTGATAGGCGTACTTGAGAAGTCTCTTGATGTTGAACTTGCTGCTGCCGGCCACCCTCTCGGTGTAGTCGTAGTCGATCCGCTTGCGCTTGAAGCCGACGAAGTCGGCGATGCCGCGGTTGAATCTGGTCCGGTCCCTGAGGCTGACGAAGGCCGCGAGGACCTTGCGGTCCATCATGGCGTAGTCGCGGTCGCCCGACTCGATCTTCTTGTCGCCGGTCAGCAGACGGAAGACGCGGTAGTAGTTGTCCGAGAAGAAGCGCTTGGCGAAGCTCTGGCCCTTGCGGCCCCGCATGTGGGCGTAGATGTACTCGTATCCCTCCTCCCAGGCCTGGATGAACTGGGGGATGAGCTCGGGGGGATCCTGGAGGTCGACATCCATGGTGATAGAGGCGCTGGCCCCGATCTTCAGAGCGGCGGAATAGCCCGCATAGAGGGCCATCTCCTTGCCTCCGTTCTTGGAGAAGGAGATGTAGCGGATATCATCCCGGGTCTTGGCCAGCTTCTTCATGATCTTCAGGCTGCGGTCCTTCGACCCGTCATCGACCAGGATGGTGCAGAAGGCGTAGCGGTCCTTCAGCGGCGCCAGGAAGCGGTCGCAGGCGCTCACGAAGCTCTCGATGGTCTCCTCCTCGTTGTAGCAGGGGACGATCAGAGCGATAGTCTTTCTCTCTGTATCCAAAGCGGTTTGCTCCTTATTTTGGATAATGTTAGCAATCGAGGCGGTTTAATCAAAATCGCCAACAATAAATGGTGGCCTTGCGGCCACCTGATGAACTAGATCTTCTCGATCTCGTCGAAGCGGGCGACGATCGGAGTGGGACGGCCGAAGAAGGTGATGTTGACGGAGACCTCCTGGGTCTGCGAGTTGACGCTGATGATCGGACCCTCGTTGTCCTCGAAGGCGCCGGAGAGAATCTTGACCATGTCGCCGACCTTGTAGTCGGAGAAGTAGTCCCAGTCGGCGATCTTGAGCTTCTTGAGGATGGGCTCGATCTCCGCGCGGGGGATGGGGAAGGGCTTGGTACCCTTACCGGAGGAGCCGACGAAGCCGGTGACATCCGGGGTGTTACGAACCATGTACCAGGCCTCGTCGGACATCTTCATCTCGATGAAGACGTAGCCGGGGTAGTAGTTCTTGATCTTGAACTTGGGCGCGCCGGTCTTCTTGTCGGTGACGGGCTTGCCGTCCTTGATGACGGGGTCCTCATACTCGGCCACGATGATGCGGCGGATCAGGTTGGAGAAGTTGAGGTTCTTGGACCGGTTCTCCAGCGAGTCGCGCACGGCGCGCTCGCGGCCCGTGTAGGTGTTGACCACGTACCACTGATAGTCCTGGCGGTCCAGGTCGGTGTCCTTGGTCAGGTCGGACGCCGCAGTCTCCTGGGGCGCCTGCTCAGCGGAGGAGGTCTCCTCCTGCTTCACATCTTCATTCTCGTCGAACATTTGAATCTCTCTCCTTGCTTGATTACCTGAATAGCCTGATGAGGGGACGGAAGGCGGATGCGACAGCAGCGCTGGTGCTGCTGTCGGTTGAAGAGTTGGGAATCTGCTGCTGGAAGGCGTCCCGCATGAGGTAGGCAACATAGTCGGACAGCAGCAGGACCAGACAGCAGATGACGGTGATGACCACGACGATGGCTACCGCCTTCCACAGCTCCTTGCCGCTGGGCCAGCGGACGCGGTGGGCCTCCTCGGCCACACCCTTGAAATACCGGCTGATCTTTTTCATGGATGGTCGCTCCTTACCTGGTTTCCCTGTGTAGGGTGTGTCTTCCGCAGGTCGGGCAGAACTTCTTCATCTCGAATCTCTTCGTGTCGCCCTTCTGCTTCTCGATCGTGTAGTTGCGAGCCATGCACTCAGTGCACTGCAGAATAACCTTGATTCGCATGCCCGCCTCCTTTCGGCATTTTAAAAGGCTCTTCCGAGCCTTTAAAACCTTGGTAATTCTAGCACGAGCCGGGACAATGTAAACACTCTATATATTTAGGTATTGTTCAAATTGATATAGCTCATAGATAGGAGCAAATAGTTTTTAAACGAACCGAAGAAGTTCAAGTCGGATATTCCATGTAGTTTGAAGTGAAAGCCATTAAATTAAAGACTAATAAATAAGCCTAAAAACAGTCAAACACAATTTTTATAAGCAGAACAAACTTGCTTTTATGTTTTGAAGTCTAAACGCATTATTTATTTTTCCTATTAAAGGCCCCGGAAATTGTCGTAACCAGACATTTCAACGGTAGCTCACACCCCTCTAAAAGCATCTCAAACAATCCAAACTTCGATTCATATCTTCATACACATAATCAAAATAGAAAAGAGCGCAGTCGCCTGCGCTCTCACGTTGCTGAATGTATCTTTGACCTACTCGATGACGGTCATTCCGCCCATGTAGGGAACCAGGACATCGGGGACGCGGATGGTGCCATCAGCCTGCTGGTAGTTCTCGATGATGGCAGCCACGGTGCGGCCGACGGCCAGACCGGAGCCGTTGAGGGTGTGGACCAGCTCGGCCTTGGAGTCCTTGGTGCGCTTGAACCTGATGGACATGCGGCGGGCCTGGAAGTCGGTGTCGTTGGAGCAGGAGGAGATCTCCTTGTAGTTCTCATAGGAGGGCATCCAGACCTCGAGGTCGTAGCACTTGGCGGCGTTGAAGCCGACATCGCCGGTGGAGAGGCAGACGCGGCGGTAGGGGAGCTTGAGCAGCTCAAGAATCCTCTCGGCCTCCTCGGTCAGGTGCTCCAGCTCCTTGAAGCTGTCCTCGGGCTTGGTGAAGGTGACCAGCTCGACCTTTTGGAACTGGTGCATTCTGATGATGCCGCGGGTGTCGCGGCCGGCGGCGCCGGCCTCGGCGCGGTAGCAGGAGGAGTAGGCGGTGTAGCGGATGGGCAGGTCGGCCCCGTCGAGAATCTCGCCGCGGTAGAGGTTGGTCACGGGGACCTCAGCCGTGGGGATCAGCCAGTAGTTGCCCTCGGTCTGGTTGTCGACGTGGTAGGCCTGGTCGGCGAACTTGGGTAGCTGGCCGGTGCCGGTCATGGTCTCGGTGTTGACCAGGTAGGGAGGGAGGACCTCGGTGTATCCGTGGGCGATGTGGGTGTCCAGCATGAAGCTGGCCACGGCGCGCTCGAGGCGGGCGAAGGGACCCTTGTAGAAGACGAAGCGGGGGCCGGCGACCTTGACGGCGCGGTCGAAGTCGAAGTAGCCCTTCTGCACGCCGATATCCCAGTGGGAGCGGGGCTGGAAGTCGAACTTGGTGGGCTCGCCCACGACCTTCTCCACGCGGTTGAAGGTGTCGTCGGTGCCGATGGGCAGGGAGGCGTCGGTCAGGTTGGGGGTCTTGAGCAGGGTCTCCTTGATGATCTGGTCGATCTCCTCGACGCGAGCGTCGTCGCGCGCGATCTCCTCCTTGGAGTCGGAGACCTGCTTCTTGATTGCCTCCGCCTCGTCCTTCTGGCCCTGGGCCATCAGCTGGCCGATCTTCTTGGACAGCGAGTTCCTAGCGTTCTTCAGGGCGTCGCGCTTCTGGATCAGCTCGACCCTCTCTTGCTGGAGCTTGGGCAGCTCGCGCAGATAGTTGTAATCGCCGTTGCGGTGGCTGAGATTCTCGATCACCTCATCCAGGTGGTCGATGACGTACTTGATGTCTAGCATGGGTCTGACTCCTTCGCTTTTTTGCCGAATAAGTATAGCGCCAGACAGGGCATTGGGCGCGCTCAAGCGGCGGAGTCCACCCTATTTCATAGGGTGCCAATTTGTCTAAACTGCCCAGCGTTATAAAATCCTTCCCGAAATAGCAGCGCGTGAGACGGTCCGCGCGAGGAGGTGAAGGCATGGTTAAGATTCTCGTGGTCGAGGATGACGTCAATCTGCTCCAGGTCATCTGCAACTATCTCAGGGGACAGGGCTATGAGCCGGTGGCCGCGGCCGATGGCCGCGAGGCTCTGCTCAGGCTGGCCGATGGCCACTTCGAGATGGTCATCACCGACATCATGATGCCGAGGATGGACGGCTATGAGCTGGCCAAGGCCATCCGCGCGGCGGACGTCAAGATGCCCATCGTCTTCATCACCGCCCGCGAGGACCTCCAGTCGAAGAAGAAGGGCTACGACGTGGGTATCGACGAGTATCTGGTCAAGCCCTTCAGCCTCGATGAGCTGGCCATGCGCATCAAGGCGATCCTGCGCCGGGCCGACTCGGCGGCCGCCCACCTTCTGACCATGGGCAATCTGACTTTGAACACCGACGAGCACGTCGCCTATGTCGACGGGGTCGACATCAAGCTGACCCTGCGCGAGTTCCAGATCCTCTACAAGCTCCTCTCCTTCCCCCGCAAGCCCTTCACCCGCGCCCAGCTGATGGAGGACTTCTGGGGCTATGACACCTCGACCTCTTCGCGCACGGTCGATGTCTACATGACCAAGATCAGGGAGAAGACCCACGCCTGCGACGGCTTCGATATCGTGACCGTCCACGGCCTGGGCTACAAGGCGGTCCCCAGATGACCAAGACCGGCAACCGGGTGCGCAACGGCCTCTACCGCTTCGTCATCACGATGATTTTCATCGGGATGTTCCTCGTGGTGGCCGGCATCGCCATCGTGATCTTCTGGGTCACGCTGAGGCAGACGGAGAAAAATTACACTCTGGCTACCATCTTGGCTTCCCTAGTTGTAATTGCTTTGAGCATCATCATCGAAGCCCTCTATGAGACCTATCGCCGCTGGTCGATCGAGCGCCCCGCCAACCACATCCTCTACGCCCTGGAGCGCATCTCCCGCGGCGACTTCAGCTACCGCATGGAGCTGGTCCACGAGTGGGGTGCCTACGATGAGTTCGACCAGATCAAAGCCTACGTGAACCGGATGGCGGAGGAGCTGTCCAAGCACGAGTCGCAGCGCAGCGACGCCATCGCCGACATCTCGCACGAGATCCGCACGCCGATCGCGGTCATCGCCGCCAACGTCCAGCTGCTGGAGGACCCCAACATCGCCCAGGAGGCGCGCCAGCAGAGCATGCGGGTCATCGTCGACGCCTGCGAGGGCCTGGCCAACATGATCGCCAACATCCTCAAGCTCAACCGCCTGGAGAACCAGAAGATCCTGCCCAAGCACGAGTTCTTCGACCTCTCGGAGTCCCTCTCCCAGCTGATCCTCCAGCTCTCCGACCGCATCGACGCCAAGGGGATCGAGCTGGTCTGCGACATCCCCGAGCAGACCCTGATCAAGTCCGACCGGGAGCTGTTGAACATCATCTGGAACAACCTTCTCTCCAACGCTATCAAGTTCACCGACTCGGGCGGCAAGATCACCATCTCCCTCAAGCGCGAGGGCGATGAGATCGCCGTGGCCGTGAGCGATACCGGCTGCGGTATCGCCCCCGAGGCGGGACAGAAGATCTTCGAAAAGTTCTATCAGGGCGACACCTCCCACAAGGCTGAGGGCAACGGCCTCGGCCTCTCCCTGGTCAAGAGGGTGCTGGAGATCGTCGGAGGCTCCATCGCGATCCACAGCCGTGTGGGCGAGGGTACGACCTTCACTGTGACCCTGCGCGCGGAGTGAAAAGGAGCGAGATATGAAGGACAAAGAGACATTCGAATACACATACTATGCCCCCAGCGAGCAGGAGCGGCGCGAGATCGAGGAGATCAGAAAGAAGTACGTCACCCTGCCGGCTTCCGCCGGCATCGATGAGCTCAAGCGGCTCGACCACCGCGTCGGCCGCCTCGGAGTCGTGGTGGCCACCATCCTGGGCCTACTGGGAGTCACCATCTTCGTGGCGGGTCTGATCCTCTGCCTGCAGGTTAAGCTCAACGCCAACTATCTGTGGGGCCTGGCCGGCTGCGGTGTCGGCCTGCTCCTTCTGGCTTCGGCCTTCCCCATGCGCCAGTGGATGAACCGCTGGAGCCGCAAGCGCTACGGTCCCGAGATCCTAAAGCTTTCTGAGACCATACTAAAGTCCGAGCGCAGCGCGGACGACCGCTCTCAGAACTAGAACTATTCGACCGACTTCAGAGATTCGGACATGCTGATTGTCTTCGCCTTGAGGCAGAGGATCAGCGAGACGACGAGGGCTGTCACCGCCGCGATGGCGAATGACATGATGTAGGTGTACCACTGGATGTGGTAGATGAAGTTGAACAGCTCCGTGGTGTTGGTCACCATGACCACCACCACCATGGGGAAGCCGATGGCGAGACCCAGGAGCGCGCCGACGACAGTATCGATCATCATCTCGATGGTGAGGGTGCGCCGGATTTCGTGATAGCGGAATCCGAGCACCTTTAGCGTGGCAATCTCGCGGTGCCGCGAGGTGATATTCAGCGAGGTGAGGTTGTAGATGACGACGATCGACAGGAGGATGGCGAAGACCTCGACGACGTTGGTCATGACCGAGATGGTGCTGACCGCCCGCTCGGCGATGCTCATCAGCCAGGCGTGGTCGCGCACGCCAGCCACGCCCTCGACCTCCTCCAGGCGCTCGATCAGGTCCTCGATGTCGGTCCCCTCCTGGGCCTTGATTGCATAGCCGGTCGCCATGAAGGTGCCCTCGGGATAGTCGGTGCAGAGCTCGTAGACCCCGTTGAAGATCGAGGACTGGAACGTGGAGGTCAGAGTGCGGGTATAGGCGTGGCCATCGACGGAGATGGTCAGCTCGTCGCCGATCTTTAGTCCGACCTTCTCGGCGGTGACCTCGTTCATGCTCACGCCCCCGTCGACACCGACAGGCTGGTTGAAGACCTCAGAATCCGGCTCGACCAGGACGAAGTTGGTCGAGATGGTGTTCTCGCCCGCGACGGTGGCGTTGAGCATATAGAGCTCCTCGGCCTTATCCACTCCATCCGTGTGCTGGACGTTGTACTTCAGAAGAGGGTTGGGATCGAGGGTGAGCACCAGAGCGTCGAAGGTCATGTTGTGGTTCAGGTCCCGGTCGACATCGTAGTTGATGGTATCCATGATGCCAAAGCCGCAGACCAGAAGGCCGGAGCAGCCCATCATGCCGAGGACGACCATCAGGGACTTGCCCCAGTTGCGCTTGATGTTGCGCAGGGACATCTTCATCTCCAGGGGGATGCGGTCGAAGAAGGCGTTGCGCCTGGTGGACTTCTTCTCGGCGTGACCGGTCTTGGGGCGCAGGGTATCCACCGGCTTCTCGCGGATGACGGACCAGGAGACCAGGACCGAGCACAGGGCCGCCGCAGCGATGGTGACCACACACATCGCAATTGAGGCAGGCAGGAAAAATCTAATACCAATCCGGGGTAAATCCCAGAGGATGTCATACTTGATAGATAGGACTCGAGGAATCAGAACCGGGCCGATACTGAAGCCGAGAATCGCTCCGATGGCGCAGGTGAGAGCTCCGTACATCGAGAAGTTGAGATAGATCCGCCAGCGGGGGACACCGATGGCCTTCATAGCGCCGATCTGGCTCCGCTGCTTGATGATCATCTGCGAGAGGGTGGTCAAAATGACCAGGATCGAGACCAGGAAGAAGATGATGGGGAAGACGTAGGTCAGCTGAATCGACTGGTCCTGCTCCTGTTTGAGCTCCATGTAGGAGCCGTACTGGTCGCCGCTCTGAGCGGAGACCAGGAAGGAGCTCGTCGCACCGGAGGCGAAGTAGTCCTGGATGGCTGCGATGGTCGCTTCGGGGTTGGAGGAGGTGATCAGAGCCTGGTTGACCAGAGCTGGAATCATCTCGTCGATGACGCCCTCGATGGTCATACCCAGAGGCTCCATATACATCGAGAGCAGGTGGAGGGAGTAGTTCTGGCCCATGGTGTAGATCAGATTGCCCACCAGCGCATCCATATCGCAGTAGATCAAGCTGGTCGAGAAGGCGGCGGACTGGACGCCCTCGGGGTGATAGCCGATGCCGGTCACCTTGAACTGGAAGGGGATGCTGTCCTGGCGGAAGATGTTGCTTCCCGTCTTCAGGACCAGGGTATCGAAGAGGGGCTTATAGAAGTCCAGAGGAGTCAAGAGATCGGCGGCGATGTTGACGGTGATGTAGTCTCCGATGCCGACACCCTCGACCTGGGCCATGGAGGGGGTGATGACCACGCCCCTCTCGCCCTCGACTAGAGAGGGAGTCGAGAGCGTCGAGTCGGGATCGGCACCTATGAGGAACACGATGGTGCTGTCGACCTTGGCCGGGGCGTACATCCTGGTCTCGACCTTCTCGACGCCCTCCATCTTTCCGAGGGCTGTCTGGTCCTCAGCTGACAGATTGGTGGTCGTGACAAAGACATCAGGATAGTTTCCCACCTGATAGATGTGCGTAGCGCGATCGGCGATGTTGGCCGCGTTCGACGTCAGACCGCAGAAGAGGCAGAGGGCGAGGAAGGAGATGGCGATGATGGAGATGAGCTGCTTCCAGTTTCTCAGGCAGGAGCGAAGCAGCTCCTTGGTCATGGTCGTCGAGGTCCTGCTGTGATGCGGACGCCGGCTCACCAGACAATATCCTCCAGGCTGGTCGGACGCACGAGCTTCTGGTTCTCCACGATCTGGCCATCGGCGATCCTGATCACGCGGTCGCCGATCTTGGTCAGGGTCGAGTTGTGGGTGACGATGATAATCGTCGTCCCCAGCTTGGTGGAGATGGCGTGGAGCAGTTTGATGATCTCCACGCCTGTCTTGGAGTCGAGCGCGCCGGTCGGCTCATCGCAGAGCAGCAGCTTGGGGTTCTTCACCACGGCGCGCGCGATGGAGACGCGCTGCTGCTCGCCGCCGGACAGCTGCGAGGGGAAGTTGTTCTCCCTGGCTGCCAGTCCTACCTCGGAGAGGACCTCGTGCGGGTCGAGGGGATCCTTGACGATCGAGGCGGCCAGGTCGACGTTCTCGAAGGCGGTGAGGTTGGCCAGGAGGTTGTAGAACTGGAAGACGAAGCCGATGTCGTTGCGGCGGTAGTCCTCCAGCTGCTTCTCCTTGGCTCCGTCGATTCTCCTCCCGTCGACTGAGAAGGTGCCGGAGGTGCACTTATCCATGCCGCCGAGGAGGTTCAAGAGCGTGGTCTTGCCGGCACCGGAGGCGCCCAGGATGATCACGATCTCGCCCTTCTCGATCTCGAAGGAGATATCCTTGAGCGCATGGACGAGGGTCTCCTTCGCTCCGTAGTCCTTACAGAGATCCTTCACTTCGATGAAAGCCATATATCTCCTCCCTGCCTCTCGATGTTAATGAGATATTAGCAACGCGATTTAACTAGATTTTACAGATATTCTTCTCACGATTAACTTTAAGAAAACCATAAAAATATTTTCTTTATCTTCTATGTATGGGAGATTTTGGACACATTGCGCCTCCGCACTGTTTAGAAGTTAACAAACAGACAAAATATTCATAAAAATCTTTGCTTGCACAAGAAGATTGGCAATTACAGTTTTATTTATGAACAACAAAAGAGCCGCCTTTTTCAGGCGGCTCTGATGTCGGATGAAGCTTGCTTCTTACTCGGCCGCGATGGTGATGGTGACGGACTCGTTGGGCATGGTGAACTGAGTGTAGTGGCCAGAGAAACCGCCGATGATCTGCTCGTGATCGATGAGGACAGTTCCGGAGGTATTACCAGTGACAGTCACATATCCAGAAGGAGTGGGGTAGCCGCTAGACGGCATACCGATGAAGAGAACGGTTCCAGCTTCGAAGGTCATCGTGCTGGTACCAGTCTCGGAGTCGACAGTGTTGACGAAGTTATCTTTAGGATTTCCGCCGTACTTAACGTAATTCTCATCATCGGTGATAACAGGGGTGTACGTGGTCTCATTGACCAGGGTGAAGGTGCAGGCCTCCTGGACCTCGATCTCCACCACGGGCGAGATGTTGACCGCCTCGGCGGGCATGGTGAAGGTGGCGGTGCCAGCTTCGAGGTCGACAGCAGCCTCGACGGGAGCGCCGGAAGCGGTGGTGACCTCGATGCCGGTCAGGGTGGTCAGAGCGTCGCCGACGGTGACGGTGGCCACGATCTCGTGGCCGACATAGCCGATGCCGTCGGTGACGGCATAGCCGTTGTCGGTGAGAGCCACGGTGTAGTGGTCGGTATCGCCTTCAGCCTTGGCCACAACGCTGAGAGCGTAGTGCTCCTGCTGGGTGGTGGCGATGGTCAGCTGGGTGTCAGCGGCCGCGGTGAAGAGGTACTCGCTCTCCGCGGTCAGGACGGTCTCGCCGTAGCTGACCGAATCGAGGGTATAGCCGTTGTTCAGACCGAAGCTGAGGGTCAGCTCATCGTCGATGTTGACGGTGTCACCGACCTCGTGGGTGTCGCCGTAGCGGTCGGTGAAGACCAGGTTGGAGTAGCCGGTCTCGGAGGCGACCGCCAGGGTGGTGGTCTCGCAGGTCTCGGTGGTGACGGTGACCTCGCTGTCGCCATTCACCACGAAGGAGTACCAGCCGGGATTCTCGGCCTGCTCCTCGAGGACCTGGTCGCCGACCTTGACCTCGGTGATGCGATGGCCGGCATTCTCCTTGAGCTGGAAGCTGCAGGTGTCGCCCTGGGTGACCTTGCCCGAGGGAGCGCTAGCGATGGTGTAGGCCTCGCTCTCGGGGATGGTGACCGCGTGTTTGGGCGTCAGTTCGAACTCGACGTGGCCGCCGGCATCGTAGTTCACGGTGTACCTGTAGATGTAGTTGTTGCCGCTGGAGTAGGTCATGGGGTCATCGTAGATCGTGGTATCCCCAAAGTGGGCGCGGTCGAAGCGATAGTTCTCCTCGTCCACGGTGAAATAGACCAGGATGTCGGTGCCGGTGTCAGCGCCGGTGACCGGAACATCTCTGTAGATATCCGCCAGAGTGAAGTGGACGTTGGAGATGCCGGGAGTCTCGGTGTAGGTGAGGTTGATGTAGGTCTGGGTCGCGATGTTGATGGTCACGTCCGCCTCGGGCATGGTGAAGGTGTAGACCGCACCCTCCTCGACGGTGGTGATGGTGGCATTTGAGGCGCTGACGGAGACGATCTTGGTGCCCTCGTCCGCACTGACCACGATGCGCACCAGCTCGCCGGCCCGGGCGGTGGCGGCCTGCTCGCCGTCGACGTAGGCGACGGCGGAGGCCAGGCCATCGGCCTCGGCGAAGCTGATCGCGTACTGGGCCAGCTTGGTCGTGGTGGCGGTCACAGTGACGGGGGACTCCTCCACGACGAAGGAGTACTGGCCAGCCAGCTGCTCCAGCCGGGCGCCCTTGGCGCCCACGCTGTTGAGGGTGTAGTCCTCATCGACGGTCAGGATGACGTAGACGGTGGTGCCAGTCTCGGCCTCGGTGACCTTCTGCTGGCCCTGGAAGTCCAGAGCGAAGAAGCCGGTCACACCCGCGTCACCTACAAAGCTCAGAGGGTAGGACACGGGCTCGGGCGTGGTGGAGCTGGAGGAAGAGGACGAAGACGAGGACGAGGAGCCCGAGGTGTCGGGCAGCTCGGACGTCGAGGTGTCGGGCAGCTCCGAAGTCGAATCGGAGGACACGGGAGTGGAGTCGGTAGAGACGGGAGTGGTGTCGGAGCTGATGGGGGTCGACTGGGAGGTGCCACTGGAGGAGGAGTTGCCGGTCTGGGTGTTGCAGGCGGTCAATAGCGCCGTGGAGACCAGGGCGCAGGCGAGGATACTGATCCTTCTCTTGAAAGTTTTCATATCACTATATTCCTTTCCTCTTTTAGTTAGATTTTATATTTAGCAACTTAATTATCATCCCTTTGATCGGCCTAGATTGCACCACCGATGAAGACGGTGACCTCGACGTAGCCCTCGACGCTGGAATAGTCCTGGGTGGCGAAGTACATGCTGATGGTCCCGTCGGTGGCGATGAGGATGCTGTCCTCGGTCGAGGTGGTGAAGCCCTGCTCGGTCAGAAGGTTGACGTAGGAGTCGACGTAGCTCTGCGCTGCGGTGGTGTCGGGGAAGCGGGAGGTCACTCCGACCAGGGAGCCGTCCCTGCTCTCGCTCCAGCGAGAGACGCCGTAGGTGGTGTCGTAGTAGAAGGGGATGTGGTCCACGCTGCCGAACTTCGTGACCAGCAGTTTGTACAGGTCTCTGTCGAGCTCCTCCCAGCTGGTGGGGTTGGAGTACTCCACGAAGTTATCCTCGATGTTGCCGTAGCTGGAGGTGGTGGAGCCGATCTTGGAGATCTCGATGGTGGTGGTGCCGCCGTAGCCGTAGATGTCCTCGAAGTCGTAGGCGATGGTCACGCCGGTGCTGGTCAGATGGATGTCGAGGGTGCCGCCGAGGACCATCGAGGCGGTGTTGCTGCTCAGGATGGTGTCGGGAAGCAGGTGGCTGGTGTAGTCGTAGATGTTGCAGAGGTCTCTCAGGGTGTAGGTGGAAGCACCGTAGGCGCTAAACAGGGCGGGGTCGACATCGAAGGCGGGCATCAGCTCGGCCATGCTCTTGGCCTCGGGCTTCTGCAGCCGCTCCTTGAAGATGGTGTTGGAGGAGGTGTCGGTGGTGACATCGAAGGCGCTCAGCGCACCCTCGTGCTCGATGTAGCCGTAGGCCCTGGAGCCATCGTGGGGGATGACCAGCGCGCCGTTTCCGAAGGCCTCGATGGTGGTGGAGTAGGGGCTGGCGTAGTCCTCGTCCACGGTGACCTTGGCCGTGTAGTTGTTGGACCGGAGCATCTGGAAGACCATGTTCAGGTTGTTGGGGTTGTAGGTGAGCTCCAGAGGCTGGACCATCTCCAGCTGGGTCTGGGGCACGACCGAGAGCTCCAGCTGGCAGTAGTAGGCACCCGTGCCGATGGCGGCGGTGAACTCCCAGGCGGAGTAGGAGGAGATGCCGATGACATTGCCGACGCCATCGAGGTGGATGAAGAGATTGACCGGCGTCTGGCCGTGGGTGGTCATGTAGTCATCCACGGCTCTGGCGGTCTCGGGGTCGGCCTCGCAGTCGTAGCTCAGGGTGAAGGCGTCGACGCGGGTGAAGAGGCTGGAGTTGAGGTCGACGAAGGGGTTCTCGTAGTTGGCATCGAAGTCGATATCGGTCGGGCTGGAGATGACGGTGTTGTCGTAGTTCAGGCTGGTGGAGTAGGCCTTGCCGTCCTCGCCGCGGCGATAGTCGTACTGGCGCTGGACGGTGCCGTCATCGGCGAAGCTGGAGCGGAGGTAGTAGGCGTCGGTGCCCATGAAGACCTCCTGGTTGAAGACGGTCTCATCGTAGAAGGAGCCCCCGACGTAGCGGGCGATGTTCATCCCGCCGGAGAAGGCCAGCTCGCCGACACCCAGCTGCATGATCGCCGTGGAGATCAGGCTGTTGGTGTCGAGGGTGGTGACCTGCTTGCTGACCGGGTCGGAGGGGGCTAATCCATCGTGGGCGCCGATGCGGGCGTAGACGGTGTGGCTGGACTCGGGTTCGACCTCGAAGATGTTGGAATCCTGCCACTCGCCATCATCCAACCGATACTCGCCGTTGGGGATTGCCTCCACCTGAATCGTCTGGTCGCCGAAGTCGACTTGAATATCATCCAGAACCTCCTTGAACAGGGGCCGGACGACCAGGCCGCCCTCGACCATCGCAGTCGTGACCTGGTTGTTCTCGATGTCCAGCACCTCGGTGCCGTTGATCACGGCGCCGGCGGGGACCAGGCCCTCGGTGGTGGAGGTGATGGTGATGGTGACGGTCTCACCGGGAGCGTAGAGCTCCTTGTCGGCGGTCGCGGTGCCCTGGGTGGTGCTGACGAAGCTCACGCCCAGGTAGGGGTCGATCTCGATGACGGGAGTCGAGGAGGAAGAGGACGAGGAGGAAGAAGAGGAGGACGAGCTGGTGATCGGGGACGAGGACGACGAGGGGGAAGAGGAACTGGAGGTTCCGCGGCCGGTGTCGCAGGAAGCGAGCAGCAGGGCCGCCGCGACGGCGGCCAGATTGATGATCTTGGTTCTCATAGCTTTCTCTATTCCTCCCGCTTAGGCCTCGGTCGGGGTGACGGGGCGCAGGTTCTCCACACTGTAGGGGAACGTGGTCGAGCCAATGTGGTCGACCTCGATGGTGACGTCGCCCAGGACCTGAGCGCTGTTGTCGACGTAGCTGTAGGTGAAGGTGGCGGACAGGTCATCGCCCTCGCCCTCGATGGAGATCTCCAGGGTGCCATCGGTGATGTAGAGGGCCTTGGAGCTCTGGTCGACGCAGTCGGGCAGGGTCTGGTCGGCGAAGTTGTACAGGGTGGTGGTTTTGCGCAGCTGGAAGGTGTTCTCGTCGACGACCTCGAAGACCTCGGGTGCGTAGTTGAAGGAGGCGGAGTAGAAGGCGACGCTGATGCCGCCGCTGGTGCCCATGGGATACTGGGTGGAATCGTAGTCTAGATAGGTGGTCTCACCCTCCTGGGTCACGTCGAAGCGGTAGAAGCCATCGGCGGTCTGGAGCATGCCCGACTGGGTGTCGTTGGTGATGTCGTCCACCAGGACGGCTCCGCTGGCGACGGTCAGGGTCTTCTCGCCGGTCCAGACGGGGTCGCTCAGGTTGTTGTAGGTGGTGCTGACGTGAGCGGTGTAGTTCTGGTCCTTGAGGGCGTTGAACAGGGCCGCCAGCCTATCGTGTTCGGGCTGGTGCTCGTAGGGGGTCACCTGGGTCGTGGCGATCTGGTCGGCATTGACGAATTCGCCGTCATACTGGACGAAGTAGCGCATGCCGATATAGGTGGTGTCGTAGTAGTAGCCGGTGTAGTGGAGGGCGGTGGGGACCATGTTCTCATCCAGATCCAGATACAGGTCGGTCAGGACGATCGAGCCGTCGCCCATGGTCAGGGTGGGGAAGATGGCGGGGGTGGGCAGCTGCTCGAGGCGGAAGTAGAGGCGGCTCTCATCCGCGCTGGTGTAGAGGTTGTCCGAGGTTAGCTGGGTGAAGGGGTTGACGAACATGGTGGAGAATTTGACGCCGTCGACCGTGGTCTCGCTGACCTGGTTGAGATAGTTGATCTCCCGGACCATGATGCTGTCGCCCGAGCCGCGATAGTAGGTCTCCGAGGCGGTGGTGTCGCCGTTGGAGATGTTCATGGAGTAGAGCTGCGAGGTGAGGGCGACATCGGCGTCGATGGTGACCGTCTGAGGCAGGGACTGACCCAGGTAGACGGGATCGAGGAGGACCGAGCCATCCAGGGCGAAGTCCATCGCCAGGGCGTTCTTGAGCGCATCATCGCGGTGGGGAATGCTCTGGACGGTGCGGCTGTAGACGTCGCTGTCCAGCAGGGTGTCATCATCGCCGGGCACCCGCACGCTGATGGTGTAGGCGCCGTGGGGGATGATGCCGGTGTCGAAGACGTTGGAGTCCTGCCACTCTCCATCGTTCAGCTTGTACTGGGCACCCTCGATGTACTCGCACTCGATGCGGTAGAAGTCGGGATAGATCCCGATGTTCTCCAGCGCGGGCTTGAAGAGGGGTTTGACGGTGTTGCCGCCCTCAGCCATCGTGGTGGTGAACTGGGCGTTCTCATTCAGGACGTGCTGCTCGCCATTGACCTCGACCGCGTAGGGCGCGTAGAGGCTGTCGTAGGTGGTGACGGTATAGGTCACCTCGCCGCCTGCTGCCACTGAACCCTGGGAAGGGGTTACGAAGCCATAGGGGCTAGCCACGGTGGTCGAGGTGTAGGTGGTCTCGACCGACGGTTCTGCCGCTCCTATGACTCCTCCGCTGTGAACCGTTCCCGTGGCCGCGCACGAGGCGAGAGCCATCGGTAAAACGAGCAGAGGAATCAATTTCTTGCGTAAAAATGGCATATCGATAATTCGCTCCTTTTGCTCTTTGAGCAGTCATATTTTGAGATAGCCGCACCAAAAGTGCAAAACAATATTTAAAACAGATGGCCTCCAACAGCAGTGAAAGCTGCATAAAAGCGGATATATAAAGGAAAAATCCGAGTCATCTTTCAAGCTTAATAAAAGTGATCTAAGCACGTTTTCTCCCATGCATTTTCTTTCAAAAATCTCGCATTGTTAAGCTATTAAAGAGCCGGAATTTTTCATTTCCCCGATGTTTTTCAAAGCCCCAGATTGTGAGATTCTGACCACAATCTAATTCTGCAAAATAAGATTGTTTATATCAAGTTTCACTTTGAAATAGTCAAATTATAGAAAGCACAGCTCTATTTTCTATCTTCTCTATAAAACCTCTTTTCTAAATCTTAAATGCATCCTTCTTAGGGCTTTTCCTATCACTTTCCCTTAACTTTTCATAGACATTTTCATCATCCCCTCCATTACTAACTCTCCCTTCCTTTCACTCCATCCTTCCACCCAATTTTCCCCTCCTGAAATAAATATCCGAGAAACTGAATTTCCTGCCACGATTTCGGGCATTATTTGTAAAGTCTCCACATTTTGACAAACGAAAATCCCGAATCTCTCCGGGATTATGCTCAGTCTAGGAAGTGCGCAGGATCGAAGGTTTCGTGGAGCTGGTCTAGGTGTTTCAGAGCGGTCTGAGACACCTCATCAAGCTCGGGACTCTCCAGCGCCTGGGCGATCCTATCAGCCTCCGAGGAAACCTGCAGGTAGTCCCTGCCGGGCCCCATGAGTTCAGCCAACAGAGACAGCTTCACGCTGATTATGGGCAGGTGCGAGGCGATGGCATCCTCGAGGAAGAAGGGGTGAGAGAGGTTGGTGTCGAGGACGATGAGCGCTCGGCTGACCCAGCACAGGGGAGCGACCAGCTCGACCCTCAGCTCGCCCTGGGCCCTCACGTTCTCCAGAGGGAGTTCCCTCTGGAAGTTCAGGGCGTTTCGGTGAGCCTTGGGGTTGTTTCCAAAGAGGATGAACTGACAGTTGGGCCTCAGGCGGCTCAGGGCTAGGGCCACCTCGATCTGCTGGGGCTCCTCCCAGTCGATGGCGACGGGATAGATGGGCCGTTCAGGGTCGAGCCATAGTGCTCGGGTAGCCAGAGTCCTTTCGGACTCGGTCACCTCCGCTCTCAGGTCTCTAGCCACGATCAGCGGGCTGACCCGGATGTTGGTCAGGGTCGGCCACTCCTGGCGAATGATCCCGGCCTGGGTCGGGGTCTGGCAGATGATCTGGGTCGCCAGCTCGTAGGCCCGCCGGCGCTTGGCGAGGATCCTCTCGCTCCTAGCGAGGAAACCCCCGTGGGAGAAGGCGAAGAGGATCCGCTGGGGCACGGCTTCACCGACGGCGTGGATCGCCTTGGTGAAGCTGCCGGGCGAGGTTCCGAGGATGAGGTCTGCGGGAGCCTCCCTATCGGTCCAGTCGGTGGATATTTCCAGGTGAGAGGCTTCTGCCAGCCTCTTCAGGGCTTCGGTGGCCGCGCGGTAGTACAGCCCACCGGGGTTCTTGGGCCCGGCCAGGAGCGCGGACCTACTCCTGGGTGTCGCTGTCGCCCTCGCCATCGCCGTCGGCCTCGGCGTCAGAATCGCCGGCCTGGGCCGCCATCTGCTCCCGGGCCGCGCGCTCGTCCGAGGAGGAGTTGGCCGAGTCGGCCTGGGCCTGGGCTGCCTCGCCCTCCTCGTCGACGGTCTTGTCGCTGGGGGAGATGGTGACCGAGGCGATCTTCTCGCCCTCTCTGAGGCGGACCAGGATGACGCCGGTGGTGGCGCGCGAGCTGGTCTTGATCTGGGTCAGGGTGGTCTTCATGACGGTGCCGTTGTCGGTGGTGACTAGGACGTCCTCATCGCCCTTGACCACGGCCAGGGAGACCAACTTGCCCGAGCGCTCGGACTCGCGCATGGTCAGGACGCCCTGGGTGCCGCGGGCGGTCTCGCGGTACTCGCTGATGGGGGACATCTTGGCGAAGCCGTTGGCGGAGACGGAGAGGACCAGGTCGCCCTGGAGCGAGGTGGAGAAGCCCACGACGGTCGCCCCGGCCAGGTTCATGCCGATGACGCCGGTGGCGGTGCGGCCCATGGGGCGCACGTCGTTCTCGTCGAACATGCACATCTTGCCCGCGCTCGAGGAGATGCAGATCTTGGCGTGGCCGTCGGTGGGCAGGACGCCGAACAGCTCGTCGCCCTCGCGCAGACCGATGGCAATCTTGCCCAGGCGGTTGATGTTCTCAAACTCCGAGGCGGCGGTGCGCTTGACTAGACCATTGGCGGTGACGAAGGTCAGATAGCCCTCGTGGCCGTCGTGGGAGATGATGTCCAGCACCCGCTCGCCCTCGCCCAGGGGCAGGAGGTTGATCACGGGAATGCCCTTGGAGGTCCTGGTCCCCTCGGGGATCTGATAGCCCCTGAGGCGGTAGATGCGGCCCAGGTTGGTGAAGAAGAGGATGTCGACCTTGGTGCGGGCGATGGTCATGATGTCGACCTCGTCGTCCTCCTTGGTGGTCATGCCGCTGATGCCGATGCCGCCGCGGTTCTGCGTCTTGAACTCGGTGGTATCCATCCTCTTGATATAACCACCCCTGGTGAGGGCAATGAGGATGGCTTTGTCGTCGATCAGGTCCTCGTCATCCTCGGAGGCGATGTTGTCGGAAATCTCGGTGCGGCGGGGATCGGCGTACTTGGCCTTGATCTCCTCCATCTCGCCGATGAGGACATCGTCCAGGTGGGCGGAGTCGTTGAGGATCCTCTGGTACTCGGCCACGTCGGCCAGCAGGCCCTCGCGCTCGGAGACGAGGTTGTCCTTCTCCAGTCCGGTCAGGCGGCGCAGGGTCATGTCGAGGATGGCCTTGGTCTGGGCCTCGTCCAGGCTGAAGCGCTCCATCAGGCGGGCGGAGGCCTCCTCCTGGGTCTTGGAGCTGCGGATGATGCGGACCGCCTCGTCGATGTTGTCCACGGCGATCAGCAGGCCGTCGATGATGTGGATGCGGCTCTGGGCCCGCTTGAGGTTGAAGACGGTGCGCCGGCGGATGACCTCGCGCTGGAAGTTGATGTACAGCTGGAGGGCCTGCTTCATGTTCAGCACCTTGGGGGTGCCGTCATCCAGGGCCAGCATGTCGACCGCGAAGTTGACCTGGAGTTGGGTGTACTTGAAGAGGTGGTTGACCACGATCTCGGGGTTGGCGTCCTTCTTCAGGTCGATCTGGAAGACGGTGCCGTGCTTGCCGTCGGAGTAGTCGGCGATATCCTGGATGCCCTCTAGAACCTTGCTGTCGACCAGCTCCATGATCTTCTTGGCCAGCTCCTTCTTGTTGACCATGTAGGGCACCTCGGTGAAGACGATGGAGGCGTGGCCGTTGTGCTCCTTGATCTCGTAGCGCCCGCGCACCTTGACCGAGCCCAGACCGGTCTCGAAGTAGCGGCGGATGCCGGCGCGGCCGCAGATGATGCCACCGCCGGGGAAGTCGGGGCCCTTGATGTAGCGCATCAGGTCGGTCGGGGTCAGGTCGGGGTTGCGCATCAGGGCGATGATGGCGTCGAAGGTCTCACCCAGGTTGTGGCTGGGGATGTTGGTCGCCATACCGACGGCGATGCCCTGGGCGCCGTTGACGATCAGGTTGGGGATGCGGGACGGCAGGACCAGGGGCTCGCGGCCGTCGCCGTCGTAGGTGTCGGTGAAGTCGACGGTGTCGCGGTTGATGTCGCGCACCATCTCCAGGGCCAGCTTGTTGAGCCTGGCCTCGGTGTAACGGTAGGCCGCGGGGTCGTCGCCGTCCTGCGAACCGAAGTTGCCGTGGCCGTCGACCAGGGGCATGCGCAGCGCGAAGCTCTGCGCCATCCTGGCCATGGCCATGTAGATCGAGGAGTCGCCGTGGGGATGGTAGCGACCCATGACATCACCGACGATACGGGCGGACTTCTTGTAGGGCTTGTCGGGGGTGATGCCCATCGCCGCCATGCCGTAGATGATCCTGCGCTGGACGGGCTTCATGCCGTCGCGGGCGTCGGGCAGGGCGCGGGCGGTGATGGTCGACATCGCGTAGTCCAGGAAGGAGACCTTGATCTGGGTGTCCAGCTCGGCGGCCTGGATGCCGCCCTGGATGCCCTCGACCACGCCGACGAGGCCCTCGCCCTTCTCCTGCTTGGCGCTCTCCTCGTCGGTGGCTTCCTCCTGGTCGTCGACCTCGCTCTCGAGGTCTTCGTTCAGCTTCTCTTCATCAGCCATAGTGATGATCCTTTCTCCTCGTCGAGGTCTTTAGATATCCAGGTTCTTGGTGAACTTGGCGTTGGAGACAATGAACTCCTTGCGGGGGAAAACCGCCTCGCCCATCAGGTCGGTGATGGCGTTGGCCGCCGCCTCGGCGTCCTCCACCGTCACCTGCTTGAGCCAGCGGCGCCCCTTGATCATGGTGGTCTCAGCCAGCTCGGAGGCGTTCATCTCACCGAGTCCCTTGTAGCGGTTGAGGGTGTAGCGGGCGTTCTCGGGCAGGTGCTTCTTCAGCTCGGGCAGCTCCTCCTCGCGGAAGCAGAAGTACTCGTGGCCGTGGTAGGTGAGCTTGTAGAGAGGGGGCATGGCGATGTAGACGTGGCCGGTCTCGATCAGCGGGCGCATGAAGCGGTAGAAGAAGGTTAGGAGCAGGATCTGGATGTGGGAGCCGTCGACATCGGCATCGGTCATGATGATGACCTTGTCGTATTTGATCTTGCTCACGTCGAAGTTCTCGCCGGCGCCGCCGCCGATGCACTGGATCAGGCCCATGATCTCGGCGTTCTTCTCGATGCGGTTGGCCACGGCCTTCTCGACGTTGAGGATCTTACCCCTCAGGGGCAGGATGGCCTGGGTGCGGGCGTCGCGGCCGCTCTTGGCCGAGCCGCCTGCCGAGTTACCCTCGACGATGAAGAGCTCGCGCTCCTTGGGGTCCTTGCTCACGCAGTCGGCCAGCTTGTCGGGCATCGAGGAGGAGAGGCCGAACTTGAACTGGGCCTGCTTGCGGGCCCGCTCGGCCGCCTTGCGGCCCTTGTAGGCCGCCAGGGAGCGCTCGAAGAAGATGTGGCCCTCCTTGGGGTGCTCCAGCAGCCACTCCTTGAGGTTCTCGCCGACGATGGAGGAGACGTCCTTCCTGACCTCGAAGTTGCCCAGCTTGCCCTTGGTCTGGCCCTCGTACTCGGGGTTGGGGTGCTTGACGGAGAGGACGACGGTCAGACCCTCGGTCAGGTCGTCGTAGGTGAAGTTCTCGTCGCTGTCCTTGATCCAGCCCTTGGAGCGGTAGTAGTTGTTCAGCTCGCGGCCCAGGGCGAGGCGGAAGCCCTCCTCGTGGGTGCCGCCCTCGGGCGTGTTGATGTTGTTGCAGAACGAGCGCATGTTGAACGGGCGGGTGTTGGTGGGCTGGAGGGAGCACTCGACGAAGACGTGGTCCTCGGCCATGCCCTCGAAGTAGGGGATGGCGGCAAACATCGCGCCGCGGCCCTGGTTGAGCCAGGCGACGTACTCGCGGATGCCGCCGTCGTACTTGAAGGTCTCCTCGACCCGCTCGGTGCCGCGCTCGTCGATCAGGGTCAGCTCCAGACCGCCGTTTAGGAAGGCGGTCTGGCGCAGCTTGTCCCTGACCTCGGAGAAGGCAAACTCGGTGGTCTGCTTGAAGATGGTGGGGTCGGGGGTGAACTCGACCGTGGTTCCAGTCCGCTCCTCGGGGCAGGTGCCGATGATCTCCAGGCCGTTGGAGACGACCTTGCCGCCGTCGGCGAAGCGGATCTGGTGGATCTTGCCGTTCTTGTAGACGGTGACCGACAGCGAGGTGGAGAGAGCGTTGACGACCTTGGCGCCGACGCCGTGCAGACCGCCGGAGACCTTGTAGCCGGTCCCGCCCTCGAACTTGCCGCCGGCGTGGAGGTCGGTGTAGGTGATCTCGACGGCGGTCTTGGTCTCGCCGGGAGCGATATCGACGGGGATGCCGCGGCCGTCATCCTCGATCCTGGCCCGGTTGATGGGGTTGTCCGCGGTGCCGGGCAGCAGGGTGACGCGGATGTGGCGGCAGTAGCCGGCCAGCGCCTCGTCGACCGCGTTGTCCACGATCTCGCGGATCAGCAGGTTGAGGCCCTTGGGACCGGTCGAGCCGATGTACATGCCGGGGCGCTCGCGCACGGGCTCCAGGCCCTTGAGGACCTTGATGTCGGAGGCGCTGTAGTTGGACTTGGCCTTCATCTTGGCCTGGATCTCCTCGGCGGACAGCTCCTCGAACTGGACGGTCTCGGAGGAGAAGTCCTCGGGCTTCTCCTCCACGGTCACCTCGGGCACCCGCTCGCGGCGCTGGTTGGTGCCGGGGGCTTGGAAGGACAGCTTCTTGATCTTCTCGCCGACCTTCTCCTTCTCCTTGAGCGAGATCTCGGTCTCGCGGGCGGTGGTGTCGTTGACGATCTCGATGTGCTGCGAGGAGGCGCCGGTCGCCTCGGCGGGCTTGGCGGCCTCGCTCTCCTTCTCGGCGGCGGTGTCCTTCACCGCCGCGGTCTGCTCTCTATCTTCAGCCATGTCTTCCTCCTCCTTTAGTTGTGGCGGATCTCTCCGTGCTCGATGGCGATGATGTTGGCATCTGCGGGCACGTCCGTCGCGCTGCCCGAGACGATCGTCTGACCCAGGTGCGATACCACCTCGATCAGAGCACTCCTTCTCGTACTATCCAGGTCGGACAGGACGTCATCCAGGACCAGGATGGGCGGGTCGCCCCGCCTCTCGCGGATGATCTGGGCCAGAGCCAGGATGAAGGCGAGGGAGGCGAGGCGATTCTGGCCCTGGGACCCGTATATCTGCACCGGATGGTCGTCGATGCGGCACTCCAGGTCATCCAGGTGGGGACCGATGGAGGTCGCCCGCCGGATGCGCTCGAGCGAGCGCCGCTGCTCGAACAGGCCCTGGGCCTCGGCCCTGAACGCCTCTAAATCGTCGGTCTGAGGCATCTTGGAGAGGTAGGTGAGACTGAATCTGGCCTCGGGGTCGAACAGCGCGGCGAACAGGGTGGCCGCCTTGGCGCTAGCGCTACTCACCAGGGCGCGGCGCTGGCGGATCAGCTGGTAGGCGCAGGTAATCAGCTGCCCGCTGTAGGCGGCGAGGACGTCGTCATCCAGCCCCTGGGCCAGCGCCCGGTTGCGCTCCTTCAACAGCCGCTTGTAGCGGCTCAGGGCGTGGAGATACCGGCCGTCGATGGCGGCGCAGGCCTCATCCATGGCCCGGCGGCGCTCGCTGGGCTCGCCCTTGAACAGGAAGACCCGGCGCGGGTCGAAGGAGATGGTCGAGACGTTCCCGAAGTAGGATGAGGTGGTCTTGAACCGCTTGCCATCGACGCTGATCGACTTGGCCTGGGTGGAGATGCGGATGTCGACCGTGCGCGAGTAGACCTCGCCCTCCACCTCGAAGACCCCCTGGATGGAGGCGAGCTTCTCGCCCTCCGTGATCAGGTTGCGGTCCAGCGCCCGGCGAAACGAGCGCGTCTGGCCCAGATAGGCCACGGCCTCCAAGAGGTTGGTCTTACCCGCCCCGTTGGGGCCGGTGACAAAGTTCAGCCCCGGGGCGAAGGTGACGTCGGCCTCATGGAAGTTCCGCCAGCAGGAGAGCTTCAGTTCGCGGATGCGCATACCCTGATGATGAGCTCATCGGTGGCCACGACCTGGCCGGGGCGGATCTTCGCCCCGCGCCGGTTCTCGGCCCGGCCATCGACGGTCACCGCTCGGGTGGCCAGGTAGTCCCTGACGTCCGAGCCGCGGTCGACGACCCCGGTATACTTCAGGAGCTGGCCGAGGCGGATGAACTCCTCCCCGGGCTTCAGCTCGACGGTTCTCTCAGCAGCCATGATGTGTCTCTCCTCGCGCAGGCGCACGTGTGCGCGCGTTTATATATTATATATGTGCTAGTAATAACAATAAAGTTTGAAAATATCGGGGTTATTCTGGGTCTAACCTAGCTGCTGAGACCGATTGCGTGGTGCGAAACCTCGGTGGGTGTGGTATCACATTGAGGGAATATCCTGAGACCGCTACATATCCAAGCTTGTAACGGAGGTTTTAACTTTGAATAAGAGAACTCTTATCGCGACTCTGGCTCTGGCCTGCGTCGCCCCGCTCGCCTCGTGCGATTTCATCGAGAGCATCTTCGGCAACTCGTCGTCCTCCTCCCCCTCGTCAGACTCCACCCCTGTCTCCTCGTCCACTCCGGCCTCTTCATCCAGCTCCTCCTCTTCATCCTCCTCTTCCTCCTCGACCCCGGTCCAGGATTCCAACACCCGCACCTTCCGCCACGCCTTCATCAAGGATGACTTCTCCTCCGGGCTCAGCGGCAGCAAGCTGAGCGCGGGCGAGACCACCGTCAACGGACTGACCTTCAGCTTCAGCGGAGTGGACTACTTCTCCCAGCACAATTCCGGCGTCCAGGTCGGCTCGGCCAGCAAGCCTCAGACTGCGGGCTGGGTGCTGACCACCGCCCTGCCCGAGGGCACCGTGGTGACCGGCTGGTCGGCCACCGTGGAGAACGCCAGCGGCGGTTCGGCCCATCTGGAGGCCACCTTTGGCGACCACACCTTCCAGCAGGCCTTCACGGCTGCTGATGGCCTTCAGTCCATCTTCGAGAACAGCCTCGAGGTGCCCGCTGAGACCTTCAGCCTCAGCCTGAAGGCCGAGCAGAAGGCCATGTACTTCTACGAGCTCTCCATCTCCCTGTACAACCCCGACGGCCTGCCCGGCGAGATCACCGACGACTCCGGTGCCACCCGTGACCCCGTGACCCCGGGCGAGAACGATATCCCCGAGGTCGCCTACGAGCTGACCACCCCGGAGATCTACTACGCCGATGTCGATCTGACCCAGCAGGGCGAAGCGCTGCTCCTCGCCCTCAGGGACCGCATCAGCGACAACGAGGTCCTGGACTACGGTGACGCCAAGCAGATGCTCCTATACACCGACGAGAGCCTCGACCGGCCCGGCTATGACCTCGGCATGTGGGATGGCGACTACATCCCCGCCACCTGGACTGGCGGCGGCTCCTGGCAGCGCGAGCACGTCTGGGCGGCCTCGCACCTGGGCCTGCCCGCGGGCGAGGATGGCCACGACGACAAGGAGCAGGGCGCTCAGTCCGACCTGCACAACCTCCGCGTGGCCTGCGCCTCGACCAACAACTACCACTCGAACCGCTTCTTCGGAAACGAGGATGTGCCCGAGACCTCGGGCCAGGAGGGCTACTTCTATCCCAACGTCGACACCGGCGATAACCTCTCCGGCCTCCACGAGTACGCTGGCGACTGGCGCGGCGATGCGGCTCGCATCTGCTTCTACATGGCGACTAGGTACGACAACCTGAACCTCAACGACGATCCTCTAGCTTCGCCCGACGACTCTATGGGTCTGCTCTCCGTCATGCTGGAGTGGAATGAGGAGGATCCTGTGGACGACTTCGAGCGCCAGCGCAACGACCGCGTCTACCAGTATCAGGGCAACCGCAACCCCTTCATCGACTATCCCGACCTGGCCGACGCTATCTGGAATAGCTAGACTTCGTTTAGAATCTCCTGGTGTCTGGGAGCGAACGGAATCATGAGAGAGAAAGCGCGTGAAGAGAATGAACGGGGCTGGCCTTGGCTCAGCCTGATCGGGACCGGTCTGGCCTCCGCAGTGCCCGGCCTCTCCTTCAACAGCCTCCTGACGCCCTATGGGACCGAGCGGAGGATCGTCGACATCATCTACGGCCGCCGCGGCTGGCTGGCGCGCTTTCTTCTGCCGCTGACGGTCCTCGTCCTCTTTGGACTGGCTTTCTGCGCCTTCAGCATCCCCGTCTACGAGATGCGGACCAACCTTAGCCTAGGCTTTCTGATCCTGGTTATAGGTCTGACCATCGGCGGTCTCTCCGACTCGCTGTTCACCGCAGCCCGCGGATTTGTTAGAAGAGATGAATTCAAGAATGAGAAAGCTAAGCCGGGATTTGGCATCCTTGCTCTCATCATTGGAGTTGGCACATTTGCAGCCCTCTGTTTCGGCCTCGGAGACATCTCCTCTTCGCTGTCGATCGACGAGGGTGGGGCCACCACCTATCTCGGTCTGACTCTCGGCGCGCTCCTTCTGGCTCTCTCGGCTTTCTGCCCGGGCTTCTCCGGTATCGCACTCATGCCGCTGGGCCTACACCAGTTCCTCGATATCACCTTCAACACGGCTTTGAGGGGCACGGGAGAAAAGTCCTCCTACATCGTTGCCATCTGTCTCTTTGCTGCCCTGTTCACCCTGTTCTTCTTCCTCTTTGGACTGCTGAAGGGCTGGGCTAGAAAGAAGGTATCCGGCCTGGATTCCTATCTCTCCTGCTTCGGCTCCGCCTTCACCGCGGCGACTCTCATCTACTACGTCGTGACCAGCTGGGACAGGTACTACTCCTCCTTTACAGCCAGCACCAGCCAGGAGAAGGGAGCTCTGGTCTGGATCTATCTGGCCATGGGTGTCGCCGGTTTGGCTGTCGGTCTAGTTCCCCTGTTTGCCAACCTCTTCAGATACCATATCCTCAAGCCTGTCGTCCTCTCCAACGAGAAGGGTGCCACACCCTATCCCGGCGAGGATTACCGCCCCGCCTTCGATGCCCGCACCGACCTGCGCTACGAGAGTGCGGACTCGGTGGCCCCGGCTGTCGCCACCCCGGTCATACCGGATATCAAACCCGATGATGCCGATGCGACCGAAAGGCTGGATGAGGTGTTGAATGGCGGTGAGATTCCCTCTGAACACAAGGAAGAGCCCGCTAAAGATAAGCAACCCTCGGCTCCCGCTGACCGCCAGCTGAGCGAGGATGAGAAGATGCTCGAAGATATTCTCGGAGGTAGATGAGATGAGCATCCCTAGACTTTCGCCCACCGATTCCCAGGTGAATCTCTCCAATTCGATCCTGCATTATTTCGACCTGCCTACCTTCCACGACACCTTCAAACCCCTGGATGAGCTGCTGGAGAAGAACCCCGACAGGCGGATCTGCCTGTTCCTCTTCGACGGCTTTGGCAAGTATATCCAGAAGAAGCTCAAGAACTTCTGCCCCTTCATGATCGACCACCAGCGGTTCGATATGGAGGCAGTCTATCCTCCCACCACCGTGGCGGCCACCACCGCTCTCCTCTCGGGCAAGTATCCCATCGAGACCGGCTGGCTGGGCTGGACCCAGTACTTCCGTAAGAGCAACCTCTACGTCGAAATGTTCTCCGGCCGCTTGGAGGGCACCGAGGATCGCTTCGTCTCGGGGCCCAAGCCGGCCGACATTCTGACCTATCGCTCGATCGTCGATATGATCAACGACCGTCTGGGCAACGGCTCGGCCACTAGCATCATGGGATTCAACTGCCTCGATGAATCGCGTAAGGCCTCGGCTGGTGTCTTCTTCGAGGAGGTTGAGAAGGCGATTCGGGACAGCAACCGCAACCGTTTCACCTACGCCTACTGGACCGAGCCCGACCACAGCCTCCACGAGTATGGAGTTAACTCCGAGCAGGTGCGCAAGGTGACGTCGGTCATCGACCAGTGCGTGGCGGAGATCTGCCGCCGCAATCCCGAGGTGCTCTTCCTCTTCATCGCCGACCATGGACACGTGGCGCAGAATTACATCGATATCAGAAAGTATCCCAATTTCTGCGATACCCTCGAGGACTCCAAGGAGCCTCGCTTCTCCATCGAGGCACGCTTCGCCACCTTCTTCGTCAAACCCGATAAGCACGAGGAGTTCAAGGCGGAGTACCGCCGTCACTTCGCCTCCGACTTCGAGCTGTACGACCGGGCTCAGATCTACGACGAGCACGTCTTCGGCTGGGGTACTCCCCATCCCGATATCGAGGACTTCATCGGTGACTACACCTTAATTTCGACTTCTAACAAGTCCCTCTGGGACGGGTTCAACTTTAAGCTCAACTGGGGACACGCTGGCGCCACCAAGGAGGAGCGAATCCTCAGTCTCGGTGTTGCAAACGCTTAGAAATAATCTTTGAAGGCTTCACAGAACTCCGTTGTTCTAGATGATAAATCCGCAATGAAGTGCGAAAATTTCCTGCATCAAGATACGACGGCAACCCTTAAAAGGTTGCCGTTTTTATATTTGAAGACGACAATATCGGTCTAACTAATAGCACGTTCTCAATGACTCGCACAAAAGCAATCAGTTGTTTTGGCATTAGAACAAGGTCAAGGAACTGTGTTTTAACGTATCAAAAATGACACAATGAGTTTGGCGGAGATATGGTAAATTTCATAGCCCATGCAGGTTGACCACAAGAAATAGAAAAGAAATATCTATATATAAATATGTAAGTTGGAAATCATGGATTTTGATTGTAAATAAGCAGTCTTTTCTATCTTAAATTTATCTAAACTTTGAAATTTTATAAATAAAAAATGGTCCGCCGACGCGGGCCTGCCACAAGGGCGATTAGAATAAATTTTTATCTCGACTCGTATTGTGATTTGCAGTTATTGGCTGCGCTATTAGTATATCCTTTAAATGCTGATTGAAAAGGGGTTTCACAGCATGGGAGAAAACAAGGACAAGAAGACCAATATGGTTTACCTGGGTCTTGACCTGGGCACTAATAGTGTGGGATGGGCTGTCACCGATGGAAACTTCAAGCTGCTGAGAAAGAGAAATCAGCACCTGTGGGGAATCCGTCTCTTCGATGAGGCTAAGACGGCCAATGATAGGCGCATGTTCCGCACGCAGCGGAAGCGCCTCGAGCGCAGGCGCGCTCGCATCTTCGAGCTGCGTCAGCTCTTTGCCGACGAGATCCAGAAGGTCGACCCCAACTTCTTCCACCGGCTCGACTACTCCTTCTCCTTTGATTGGAAGGATGAAGCCAATCGAGTGAGGGTTAAGAAGAGTATCCTCTTTGATGACCCTGACTACAAAGACAGAGATTTCTTCAAGAAATATCCGACGATCTTTCATCTCCGCAAAGCCCTCATGGAGTGGACCGGCCCTGTGAAGCCCGATATCAGGCTGGTCTATCTCGCTATTCACCACATTATCAAGTATCGCGGAAACTTCCTGGACCCCTCAGATAACTTGGGAAACAACGTCAATGCTGATGAGATCAAAGACCTCTTTAATCAGATCGACGCTTCCTATGTGAATCTCAGTCAGGATGGTCTCCTGTTCTCTGAAAAGACGGAGGAGAATATTGTTCCCTGCGGCTTTGAAATCAGCTACGAACAGGCTGAGAAGATCAAGGAGGAGATCCTTCCTAAGATTGAAGGCAGCATGAATACCAAGGAAGCCTTGCTTGGCATCTTTGATACCCGAACGCTGACCAATATGGAGGGGAAGATCCTCGCCCTCATCTCGGGCGGCAAGACGAAGTTCTCTGACCTTTTCCCTGGCTCGATCGAGGATGTGGAGCAGCTGGGCAGCTTTAGCTTGGATGATTGGGATGAGAAGATCGAGCCGAAACTAGATTCCTATCCCGAAGATGTGTCCAACATCCTGACCTGCTGCAAGAGATTCAACGACGCTCTCAAATTGACCAGGATTCTCGGAGATAACAGCACGATCTCCGATGCTATGGTTGAAAGGTATGAGAAGCACCACCAGCAGCTCAGAGAGCTGAAGAGGTTTGTGAAGACCTACTATCCTCAGAAGTACAACGCAATCTTCAGAGAGGCCAGCGATGGTAAAGGCTCTCCTGCCAACTACTCTCACTATGTTGGAAGTACTCTGGTCCAGGGCCGCAAGGGACGTGATTTTGCCAACAATACGGCTGGTAAGGGTGGTCATGTTAAGTGTGATGAGTTTTATGACTTTTTGAAGAAGACGCTCGATATGGATAAGAAGGAGAATCTGGATAAGGCTTCTCCCACTTCTGACTTTGAGAGGAAAGAGATCGAAGAGAAGAAGAAAATCCTCGCTCAGATTGAAGCGAATGATTATCTGCTGCGGCAGAACAGCGGCGAGAATGGAATCATCAAGAGGCAGCTCCATCAGAAGGAGTTGGGAGCCATTCTCGCGAGGATGGAGCAGTACTATCCCTTCTTGAAGGCTAAAGATGCGGATGGCCTCTCCGTCTCTGAAAAGATTCTGAGCATCTTCAAGTTCAAGATTCCCTACTATATCGGCCCTCTCGATAACAATGCTAACAACCCGAATTCCTGGGCTAAGAAGACTGATGCTTGGAAGAACAGAAAGCCTGGAGACATCCATGCCTGGAACTGGCAGAAGTTTGTGAATGAGGATCAGGCAGCCGAGGAGTTCATCCAGAGGATGGTGAACAAGTGCTCCTATATCCTCTCTGCCAATACCCTCCCTCGCTTCTCGATACTCTACTCTGAGTACTGTGTCCTCAACGAGATTAACAAGATCGTCATCAAGAGCGGCAATAGCCTTTGCTACCTTGATCAAGCGACCAAGGATGATGTCCTTGATCTCTACAAGACAAAGGGCAAAGTCTCTAAGACTGATATCAGTGAGGTTGTCAAAAAGCATCTCGGACGCAGTGACTTCAAACTCTACACCGCTGGATCCACCTCAGATGACGACAAGCTTCTGACCAACGACTATCTGCAGGCTAATATGCGCTCTTATGTCGACCTCAAGAATATCTTGGGCTCTGCCTTTGATGTGGAGAAAGCCGAGCAGATCATTAAGGCCATCACCCTGTTCGAGGATAGGAGTATTCTGCTCAAGCAGGTCAAGAAGATCATGCCCAGCCTGAGCCGTGGACAGGTCGAGAAGATCTTAAAGCTCCGCTATAAGGGCTGGGGAAGCCTCTCTGAGCAGCTTCTCACCGAGCTCAAAGCGGGTGTGGTTAACGATGATGACGTGATCTTCTACACCGGCCCCAGCATCATTGAACTCATGCGTCGCGTCACCAAGAAGAACGGTGCAGACTACTCCGAAAACTTCATGCAGATCCTCTATAACGAGGACTATCACTTCTTGGATCAGATTAAGGAAATCAACGAGAAGACGAGTGATAAATACACGAACTATGTCGACTACACGCTCAACCTTCACGGCTCACCGATGACCAAGCGCGCCATCATCCAGGCGATGAAGATCGTGCGTGAAGTTGAGCACATCATCGGGCGTCCGGTCGATGCGATTTTCATGGAATCCCCCAGGAGTCAGGACCCTTCGATTCCGAAAGCACAGAAGGTCAATGGAAATGACCTCAATCGCAAGAAGGTTCTTGAGAATCAATACAAGTATGCGCAACGCGTGGCCATCGAAAAATATTCGACTTTTGCCACTCGCATCAGCAAATTCCAGAAGAAACTTAGCAAAACGGATATCTCCTTGAAAGCCAAGAGATATTTCCTCTATTTCAACCAGCTTGGATACGATGTCTACACTGGGAAGCCTATCGATTTTGATGACCTCGACAAGGAGAATCTCTACGATATCGACCATATCATTCCTAGGTCTGTGAAGAAGGATGATAGCCTTGACAATCTTGTTCTCGTATCTCAGAGTGTTAACAGGGATAAAAAGAAGGATATCTATCCTATCCCCACTAATATCATTCAGGACAATCCTGATGCCCGCAGGGTTATCGAGTTCTTACATCAGAGCAAACTCATCAGCGACAGCAAGTACGACCGCCTGATGAGACCTGTCACTAGACCTTTGACTGACGAGGAGAAAGCCACCTTTATCAACAGGCAGATCGTTTCCACCTCTCAATCCATCAAGCTGCTTTGGGATGTTCTGCACACCGACTACTTCAATCGCATTCAGAAGCAGCATCCCGATTGGGATAGCAAGGCTATCGAAGATGCTATTCCTGAGTTGAATATGCCTAGAGCTTCACTTGCCCACGAGTTTAGAGATAAGTTCGATATCCCTAAGTGCCGTGAGACTAATGATTTCCATCATGCCCATGACGCCTACATCAACATCATTACCGGCGAGTGCTCCAAGTCTTTCTATCACCTCACCTGGAAGATCGACAAAGTCACTAAGGCGTGGGTTTCAAATGATCAGAATAATAAAGATCGAATTTTGGAAAATAACCCCGATAGAAAGGTGACGACCAGACTAGTCGATAAGATTTTTAACGGCAATATTCCCTGTCGTTTCTCGACTTCGCGGTTTGACTGGATTCCCGGAGAAATGGCACATTCGACAATCCAGCTTGTAAAGAGACAACTGAGAAATACCGATATCCTGTATACGAAGATGCTTGTCCAGTCTAAGGGGGCGTTTTCAAAATCTAATCCTCTTTCTCCCAGAATGATTAAAGGCGAAGATTATTTTCCTCTTAAATCTTCAGAGAATAGTGATGATCGTTTTCAAATGATGAGTGATACTCATAAATATGGTTTTTACCCCAAACCAAGTGTCAGTTTTTTCTCTTTGGTAAAGTATGAAGGCAATGATGATTCGAATTTCTTCTATCTACTTCCAATTCAGAGAATTGTTGCTTCTAAGTATTTATCTAATCCTGAATTTGCTAAGCAATATGCCTGTAATCAAATTGAATGTAAGAATGCAAAAATTTTAATCAATAAAATCTCTATAAATACATTATTCGAACTTGGCTCAGGAAAGCTTCCAATTAGAATTGCTTCTAAAACCTCTAACTCTTTTGTTTATGAGCTAAGCTATCAGCCATTCTATTCATATGAGATGCAAAAATATTGTCAAAGCATTGTCTATATTAACAATCAAATTAATGAGTTTGGTAAGGCTAGTAAAGATGAAAAATCTATTGCTAAGCTTGTAGATTCTTTTATCTCACACATCAATGCTAAGTTGGCAGACAAATTTAAAATTACGACTGATAACAATTTAATAATTTTTGATTACATCAAGAGTTATCTCACGAAAAATCGTTTTAAAGACACGACTCTATTCAGATTTAATAAAAATAAACTTTCGAATAAGCGAGATGTTTTCAAATCTTTGCCAATTTGCGATCAGATTATTACTTTAACTAATCTTTTTAAACTAATACATTGCGGAAGAAGTTCAGGAGTTGACCTCCGAAAAATTGGATTAGTGAAACAAGCAGGTATATGTTTGCTTGGTATCAAACTTTCAGGCCCTCTATCTATCTATACTGAATCTCCTACTGGCTTCTATCGACACAAAATCTTTGAGCTCGACGACCAGGGTAACGGCAAGGTCTTTCTAAACGATGGCAGCGTTTCGGACTCTGACGATTAAGTCGAGATGCAAACTCGAAGTTCAACTCAACTATCTGGTCGTTCGTGCAGAAGAGGAGAAGAGAGTTCTCCTAGATGAGATTGCAACTCTGATAATCGCCAATGTCCAATGCTCGATGACCGCGGCAGCCATCTCAAAGTTGATGGATCACGGCGTAAAAATCATCTTTTGTGACTCTAAGTGGAATCCTCAGGGAGAGGTGGTTCCATACCATCAATATCACGCACCACTTCAGGCTCTCAAAAAACAATTGTCCTGGACTAGTGAGACGAGAGGATTAGTGTGGCAGGCTATTGTGAAAGCAAAGCTGACTCGCCAAGCCATGGTGCTCCAGAGGAAAAGAGTCAATGATGTTGCAGATCTTATCCTTTCATATGCGGATCAGGTGGAACCTGATGATGCGACTAACCGAGAGGGTCTCGGGGCAAAAATTTATTTTGAAGCACTATTTAATTTAGGCTTCAATCGTCGAAATTCGATGGACCAGAGAAATGTCTATCTGGATTATGGTTACTCAATCATTTTGAGCGCTATAAATCGAGCCATCTCATCATCTGGATATCTGCTTCAGCTTGGAATCCATCATCGCGGAGAAACAAACCCCTTTAATTTTGGATGTGATCTTGTGGAACCACTTCGACCATTTGTCGATGCTAAATTCCTCGATTTTGAGCTGAATGATGATAACTACAAGCAATACATGAAGGGCGTCCTAGGAGATACTGTTGGCATCAATGGGAGAACAGCTATCCTGAGCAATGCGATAGATGACTATGTTCAAACAATATTTTATGCCTTAAATAAAAATAATCCTTCTGATTGCCAATTTATCTATTTTTCTGAAAGATGAGTCTATATCGATATATGAGAACCCTGATATTCTTCGACCTACCAGTGATTAAGGCATCCCAGAGACGCGAGTATCGAAGATTCGTTACTATGCTTAAAAGAAATGGATTCTTCATGCTCCAGGAATCTGTATACGTGCGTATGAGTCTCAATCAGACTGCAGTTGATAATGTTCTTGAAATCATAAGGGAGAACAAACCTAAGGAGGGGAGCGTTGCTGCTCTCACAATCACCGAACGGCAGTTCTCAAGCATTGAATTTATCGTGGGCAATTTAAAGACTGATGTGATCAATTCCGATGAGAGGTTTATCGAACTATGAGAGAGATAAAGCATAAGTGGATTGATGATCCTATTCGATTGGATAGACAGAAAGTTAATGTCCTCGTCCTAGAGAATCAAAAGTTCTTTCGAGAGGTTATCCTCGGTATTCAGACACAGATCGAGTTGGATGAGGAGTTTGTTATTTGCACTGATGGTTTGGAGCCTTTCTCTCTATCCAAGACGGCATTTCTCATGACAGATCTTTTTGAGATTCCTATCGATGATAAGAAATGTGCCACTCTTCTCTACAAGGACATAGAGAAGAGAGCAACCGAGAGCAATAGACTGGAGCTTGCCAAGCTCAATTCAGCAATCTCCTCATTCGTATATAACCTGATTGCTGACTATTCCATTCCTATTACTTATCAGCAGGAATTCGATATTGCATCGATACTGAAGCTCGCATCTATTAAACCTGACTATGAAACCAGTGGTGACTATCTAGTTTCTCTAATCGATAGAATCATGATTCTGTCTATCTTATTCAGAAAGAACATTTTCTTTCTGGTGAATCTTCACGATGTTCTGTCGGCTGAAGAGATTGATATTTTCTATAGAGAGATGGCTCTCTTAGATATCGATATCGTCGTGATTGATGCTCGAGAACCTAGGTGTCAAAAAGCGGATGAGCGCATCATCATAATTGATTCAGATCTCTGCGAAATCCTAAAATCTTAATTGGCAGGAGACCTCGTATTTCTCCTGCCCTTCACAGTACTTTCCTATCAAAAAGCATCAAAAAACGTATGAAATTTTGCAGTTTGAGGTCTCGAAGTATTGTGATTTATTAGATCTCTTCAACTGGCTTGCCGGTTATCGGGTCAACGCGTTGTCTCGAAGTATTGTGATTTATTAGATCTCTTCAACGATACCTCTACTGGTGTGATTACTGTTCACGTCTCGAAGTATTGTGATTTATTAGATCTCTTCAACCCCCAGCTGTTAGAGTTCCATATCAAGTGAGTCTCGAAGTATTGTGATTTATTAGATCTCTTCAACATTAAGTTCCGTCGCTTGGCGACGTAGCCAGTCTCGAAGTATTGTGATTTATTAGATCTCTTCAACAAAGGAATACATCCATGATAAAAGGTAGTTGGTCTCGAAGTATTGTGATTTATTAGATCTCTTCAACCACGTCTAGGCTCTTTCTATGCTCGTTGAGGTCTCGAAGTATTGTGATTTATTAGATCTCTTCAACCGCCACTCGCGGATATTCACACCGCAGCGGTCTCGAAGTATTGTGATTTATTAGATCTCTTCAACTAAGCGCTTTGCCGATTCTTTCGTTAAGGCGGTCTCGAAGTATTGTGATTTATTAGATCTCTTCAACTGTGCAACTCGATCTGGGCCCTAGTCGCAGTCTCGAAGTATTGTGATTTATTAGATCTCTTCAACGGTCACGGAACCAGTCATTCCAAATCTTGAGTCTCGAAGTATTGTGATTTATTAGATCTCTTCAACCTTCGTCAGTAAGGGGCTTCATCGCAAGGGGTCTCGAAGTATTGTGATTTATTAGATCTCTTCAACAGAGAACGATTCTCCCTCCTAGAATATTATCGTCTCGAAGTATTGTGATTTATTAGATCTCTTCAACCCAGTCGACGGTGGGGCTGCCACCAGTAGTGTCTCGAAGTATTGTGATTTATTAGATCTCTTCAACCACCAAAAGAAGTGTCCGCCATATTCATAGGTCTCGAAGTATTGTGATTTATTAGATCTCTTCAACCGTAGCGGCTACCGCCGCGCGACCACTGCTGTCTCGAAGTATTGTGATTTATTAGATCTCTTCAACTCCGAAATCATTCTATATAGACTTTGTCTAGTCTCGAAGTATTGTGATTTATTAGATCTCTTCAACCGTAGCCCTCTAGCTGCTCCGCCTCGAAGTGTCTCGAAGTATTGTGATTTATTAGATCTCTTCAACCCTACAAGTAAATGAAAGTGATTGAGTGCAGGTACTTACACATAATTCCAGTCCACTCCCAAAATCACAAAAAGATTTTTCAATTTCTATAATCGTTTTGCACAGATAGACACGTGTCTCTGCTATGGTAAGACCAGGGTGGAAGTGTCCCCTTATCGATTAGTATGGGGCGGAATAGTGGTCTTATAATTAAGGTTCGCGGCAAATGAGAGGAGGTGTGTCTATGACGAATGAGATGATAGTTGTGAAGGGAGCCCGAGAGAACAATCTCAAGGACCTCGACGTCAGTATCCCCAAGGGCAAACTGGTGGTCTTTACCGGTGTCTCGGGCTCCGGTAAGTCCACTCTGGCCTTCGATACAATCTTCGCGGAGGGACAGAGGCGCTACATCCAGTCCCTCTCCTCATACGCACGGATGTTTTTGGGCAACTTCAAGAAGCCCGACTGCGACTCCATCGATGGCCTGCAGCCGGCCATCTCCATCGACCAGAAGACCACCTCTCACAACCCCCGCTCGACCGTCGGCACGGTCACGGAGATCTACGACTACATGAGGCTGCTCTGGGCCCGCATCGGCGTGGCCTACTGTCCCACCCACAATATTCCCATCCAGCCCTTCTCCCTCCAGCAGCTGGTCGACCTGGTCATGGCTAAGCCCGAGGGCACCAAAGTGACCTTCTTCGCCCCCGTGGTCAGGAACGAGAAGGGCGGCCATGCGGAGACCATGCAGAAGTTCATCCAGCGCGGTCTCTACAAGGCTAGGATCGACAACCAGCCGATCCAGAAGTTCTTCGCCCCTCCCGTCCTCGACAAGAACACCAAGCACAGCATCGACTTCCAGATCGACAAGCTGACCATTAGCGAGAAGGAGCGCGAGCGCGTCTACGACTCTCTGAGGACCGCTCTAGACCTCGGTCGGGGCTATGTCTCAATCGGCTTCAACGGCGAGGATGAGGTCCTCTATTCGACCCACCAGAGCTGCCCGGTCTGCGGCTTTACCGTCCCGCCTCTGGAGGCGTCCATCTTCTCCTTCAATAACCCTCTGGGCGCCTGCCCCGATTGCAAGGGTCTGGGCGTGAAGATCAGCGCCGACCCCGATCTTCTGGTTCCCGACCCCAGCCTGAGCATCAACGAGGGTGCCTTAAAGCCTTACGGCAAGAGCCGTTCCTCTCAGGATTGGGCCAAGTTGGAGCTGCTCTGCAAGGCGGAGAAGATCAACATGGATGCCCCCTATTCCAAGCTGAGCGCCCGCCAGAAGAAGATCCTCATGGACGGACCCGATCAGCCCATTCCCATCCAGCTGAGGGCTACCACCGGCTCTCTGATCAACACCTTTATCGACGATGGCCTGAGGACTAGGATCGACCGCCTGTACAACCAGACCGCATCCACCTGGATGCGGGAGTACTACGGCTCCTTCATGGGACAGGTGGTCTGCCCCACCTGCCACGGCGCCAGGCTCAACAGCACCGTCCTGGCGGTACGAGTCGGCGGCCTCTCGATCTATCAGGCCTGCTGCCTCTCCCTGGATAAGCTTCTGGACTTCTACCGGGGTCTGCAGCTGTCCCCCAGCCAGGCCGAGGTGGCTGAGCTGGTGCTCAAGGAGATCGAGGACCGCCTCAAGTTCCTCATCGATGTGGGTCTGGACTATCTGACCCTGAGCCGCATGGCCATGACCCTGTCGGGCGGCGAGAGCCAGCGCATCAGGCTGGCTACTCAGATCGGCTCCAAGCTGACCGGTGTCCTCTACGTCCTGGATGAGCCCAGCATCGGCCTGCACCAGAAGGACAACGACAAGCTGATCGCCACTCTCAAGGAGATGCGGGACCTAGGCAACTCCCTGATCGTCGTCGAGCACGACGAGGACACGATGCGCGCGGCTGACTTCCTCGTCGATATCGGCCCCGGCGCGGGCACCCACGGCGGCCAGGTGGTGGCCACCGGCTCCGTGGCTGACCTCGAGGCCTGCCCCGACTCGATCACCGGCGCCTTCCTCTCCGGGCGCGAGCGCATCGAGATGCCCGAGGTGCGGCGCATGTCCAAGCGGTTCATCACCATCCACGACGCCACCTGCCACAACCTGAAGAACCTGACGGTGAAGATCCCCCTGGGCGAGTTCGTCTGCGTCACCGGCGTCTCCGGTTCCGGCAAGTCCTCCCTCATCACCGAGTGCCTCTACAAGCGGGCGAAGCAGTACTTCGGCGCCCAGCACATCCAGCCCGGCGCCTGCGGCCGCATCGATGGTCTGAAGGACATCTCCCAGGTTATCAACGTCTCCCAGGACCCCATCGGCAAGACGCCCCGATCCAACCCTGCCACCTATCTGGGCATCTTCGACGACATCCGCACCCTCTTTGCCAGCACCCCCAGCGCCAAGGCCAAGGGCATGACCGCCAGCATGTTCTCCTTCAACATCCCCGGCGGCCGCTGCGAGGCCTGCCAGGGCGGAGGTGTCAAGCGCATCTCGATGGACTTTCTTCCCGACGTCTACGTCACCTGCGAGGTCTGCCACGGCAAGCGCTACTCCGAGGACGTCCTCTCCGTCCAGTATCGCGGCAAGTCCATCTCTGACATCCTCGATACTAGGATTGAGGATGCTTATGACTTCTTCAAGGCCAATCCTCGCCTCGAGCGGAAGCTCAAGTGCCTGATCGATGTCGGCCTGGGCTACATGAACCTGGGCCAGCCCTCGACCGAGATGTCGGGCGGTGAGGCCCAGCGCATCAAGCTGGCCAACGAGCTCCAGCGCCGCTCGGATGGCCAGGCTCTCTACATCCTGGACGAGCCCACCACCGGCCTGTCGGCCTACGATGTCAGGAACCTGGTGCACGTGCTCGAGCGCATCGTCGACGCGGGCAACACCGTGGTCGTGATCGAGCACAACCTCGACCTGATCAAGTGCGCTGACTGGATCATCGACCTCGGCCCCGACGGCGGCGACCGCGGCGGCACCCTGGTCGCCGAGGGCGCGCCGGAGGATGTGGCGACCAACCAGAATTCCTACACCGGCCAGTATCTAGCTAAGATACTGGCGAAGGAGGGCAGGTAGCATGCTC